>JBEPVG010000064.1:0-8298 GCA_041691175.1 Chitinophagaceae bacterium | reverse complement strand
GTTTTATCATCAACAGAACATCATAATGGCAAAGCAGGAGCATTTAATGATAACACCTTAAAAAGTTTCACAAAATTTGGGGGCCCGATTTAATCAACTTGACAAAGTATTTTTAATCATTAAAAAACAGCAAAAATGAACAACTTGCTATTTGATTTTACCGTAGACAAAACAACAAATACCGTATTTGTAAACAGGGAATTTGCAGCAGAACTTCCCCTGGTGTGGGATGCATTTACTAAACAGGAAATCCTCGACCAATGGTGGGCACCGAAGCCCTGGGTATCAAAAACAGAAATCATGAATTTTGAAGTGGGTGGCCGAAGATTTTATGCGATGGTAAGCCCGCAAGGACAAGCACATTGGTCCGTCCAGGAATTCACTTCCATTAGTCCAAGAACTAATTTTAAAATCCTGTCTTCATTTGCCGACAAGGATGAAAATATAAATCTGGAAATGCCTGCTTCCAATTGGGATTTGAGTTTTAGCGAACGAAAAGACAGGAATGATTACGGAGTGACAAAAGTCAGTATTACGATTATCCATAAATCCTTTGCCGAATTAGAGAAAATGATTGAGATGGGCTTCCAGGGCGGCTTTACGATGGGTTTACAACAATTGGACGATGTACTGCGTGCCTTTAATAATATTAAGTAAAAGAGAAAAAACCCGCAGACCGCATCAATAGAAATTCATAATAAAATGATTGAAGTTTTTAAAACAGATGTTCAGAAAAAGACGCACAGCAAAAGGTTGCTTAATATTTTGTCTGACGCATTTCCTTCCTTTAAAATTAATTTTGACCTTTCAGATTGTGACAAGGTGCTGAGAGTTGAAGGAGATGATATGGAAGCGTTAAGGATAATCATGTTGGTAAAGAAGTATGGCTATAATTGTGAGGTATTAGACTAACAGCAAAAGATTTGAGATCCGGACCGGCTTCTGGCAGGAACCTGGAGACTTTTGGAATGGACTTAGTTTCAGTGCAAAATACCTTATAGGCATGCCGATAAAAAAGTAGAACGCGAAAGCAATTCAACACTACAAGAAAATGATAGTACCATAATGCACAAACAAATATCACAGGTAAACCCACTTATAACTGAAAGATTAATTCTTATTCCTTTTACTATCCAGATTTGCAACAATCTTATTAATAATGATTTTAGTGATTTATTAGAAATGGGCTTAAAAAAAGGAAGAAGCTGGCCGGATGCTGATGTGATAGAAACTTTGCCCCGGATAATTAATAACCTATCGAAAGTTGAATCACCGTCCGGATTTGAATCGTGGATGATTATCAAAAAAGACACCTCAGAAGTGATTGGCGACATTGGATTTAAAGGCTTCAATTATGAAGCAGAAAATATTGACCTTGGCTATGGTATTATAAAAGAAGAAAGGCGAAAAAGATACGCTGAAGAAGCTGCAACAGTACTAATTAATTGGGCATTTTCAAAAGGCATTGTAAAGGAAATAACGGCACGATGTTTAAAAGATAATGTTGGATCCATCAACCTGCTAAAGAAATTGAACTTCATAGAAACTAAAACGGAGCTCCACATGGCTCATTGGGCATTACAAAATACGTCTTACCAAAAATAAAAAACTACTTCCGATAATAAGGACTTTGTCTGAGCGAAGTTCTTCTATGGAAAAAGAAAGAAATTCGAATTTCTATATTTTGGCTTAGGACGAGTCTCGTGTTACGGGCAGTCACAGGTCCGGAGACCTGCGCCAGATGACATTACAAAAGAAGTAGTACCGAAAATAAAAAACTACTTCCAATAATAAGCACTTTGTCGGAGCGAAGTTCTTCGATACATAAAGAAAGAAATAAGAATTTCTATATTTTGGCTTATCACAAAACCGGAAAAATTTTACGATAAATTCAGCTCCCACATCATTACAGTGCCGGAACAATAAATAAAATGTATTTACAAAATATCAGTAGTTGTGAAAGGTATTACGCGAAACCAGTTTTTTAAAATCATTGATGACATCTAGCCGCAACCACTATTAAAACCCAGCAACAATAACCAACTTAACGGTAGCTATCCTTTATTGTTTATTAAAAATTCTTTTTATAGTTCTGTAACATTTTCAACCTTCTTGTCTCTAAAAGGCAAACTATAAAAAATAACTCAAAATGAAAAAGATCGCATGCATAGCACCAATAGTCCTCATGATTTTGATGTCGTTTAACAAAAAGGTAGATAGGGATACCTACCCTTTTGAAGTCGTGAAAAGTGGCACAGGAAAACAGTCCATCATTTTTATTCCGGGGTTTGCTTGTTCGGGCAAGGTATGGGACGAAACTAAATTGAGATACGAGAAAGATTACACTTGTTATACGCTGACAATGGCGGGGTTCGCCGGCGTAACACCAGCACCCGATGTAAATTTTAAAAGCTGGGAAACAGGTATAGCCGATTACATAAAGGATAAACATATTGAAAACCCGTTGATTGTTGGCCATAGCATGGGCGGAGCGCTGGCATTGGCGCTCGCAGCAGACTATCCTGAACTGATCAGTAAAATTGTAGTTGTAGATGCACTTCCATGTTTGCAGGCAATAGCAAACCCGACATTTAAATCATTAGAAAAACCTGATTGCTCTGCCATGGAAAAACAGGTTATTAATTTGACCAGTGATCAGTTTTATAAAATGCAAAAGGTGTCAATACCAATGCTGCTTGCTGACACGTCGAAGCAGGAATTAGTAATAAGCTGGAGCTTACAATCTGACCGAAAAACCTTTGCAGAAATGTATTGCGATTTTTACAATACTGATTTAAGGGACAAAATTAAAACGATCAAATGCCCCAGCCTTATCTTATTGGAAGCAAATTTCCAACATGTAAAGCAGGTTATAGAAGAACAATATAAAAACTTAAAAAATGCAGATCTTCAGTACGCTAACAAAGGATTGCATTTTATAATGTATGATGATAAAGAATGGTATTTTAGTCAATTAAATAAATTTATACCAACAAAATAAAATGGTCTTTGAAGAAATATACAAAGAGTATTGGCAAAAAATATTTCGTTTGTGCATGGGCTATACCAATGATCATGAACTGGCAAAAGATATGGCCCAGGATACTTTTATTATCGTATGGCAGCAATTACCGAAATTCAGGGAAGATGCAAGCATCGGTACCTGGATTTACCGGATAGCCACCAATCATTGTCTGCGCCAGGTTGAGAAGCAAAAGCGCTTGCCAACAGGTGAATTACCGGAACACTTACCTGAAATAAAACAACATGATCTTGAACCACAAATACAATTATTATACAAATTTATTTCTGAACTGCCCGAGACGGAACGTATCATTATCTCACTGGAATTGGAAAAAATAACCCAGGCGGAGATCGCGAAAATAGTCGGGCTTTCGGAAGGAAATATCAGGGTTAAAATATACAGAATCAAAGAAAAGCTTACAAAAATGTTTAAAGAAAATGGACAACAGTAAAATAAACTTTAGTGATTTATGGCTAATGCAAAATGCAGAGCAACCCTCTACTGAAGACCTGCTTGCCAAAATAAATACATTTAAAAAATCACACAGGAAAAAAATCATTTTGCAAAATATTCTTTTACTGGCGACTTGTGCTTTTATCATTTTTATTTGGGCTTATTACCAGCCGAAATTATTGACCAGTAAAATTGGAATTATTTTGATGGTATTGGCTATGGTAATTTTTGTTCTTTCTTCAAACAAAGGTTTAGATCTTTTGAAAACGTCAAATGGGACGAAAAGCAACCAGGAATACCTGAAAGATCTTTTGGCTATTAAAGGAAGACAACAATTCATGCAAACAACGATATTGAATTTATATTTTGTTCTTCTGTCAACAGGCATTGCACTTTATATGTATGAATATGCCGCCCTGATGACGACTTCCTGGGCCATTTTAGCCTATGGAATTACGGCAGCCTGGATATTGTTTAACTGGTTTTATATCAGGCCGAGACAAATAAAGAAACAACAGAAAGCTATTAATGATATCATCATCAAATTCGAAAATATTCAAACACAATTGAACCAGGAATAAAAATGCATCGGCTAAAAAAGGAAACCGCAAGAAATGCAATTTTCTATTTTTTGGCTTATGACGGGTTTTGAGTGACCTGCAGTCCCATATCCGGAAACCTGCGCCAGCTAAATCTTTAAGAATATTTTATTCTTGTACATGAAATAAAGGAATGCCCATTTAACAAGTACAAAGCAAACAGCCATCACGACTACATTAAACGGATCGCCTGTGAGTTGACCCATCCAGCCAAAAAAAGCATTGGTACTATATTGCCAATTCAGAAACCTGCCGGACATATAAATAAGGATGGAATTCATCCCTATTACTTTAAAGAAAAAAGCCCACTTTTTATATCCAAGAACATCAATGATGTAATAGAAAAGAGACAGCAGTAAAAGACTGATGCCGCCAACATTTAAAACAAAAGAGCTTGTCCAAAGATTTTTATTTATCGGAAAATCAAGATTCCAAATCCACGCAACGATGATGCATAGCGCACCAGCGCCAACCATCAGCGCTACTTTTTTTAGTTGTGTAAAAGGTCCGTTTTTTAATAATTGGCCGGTTAAAATACCCAATAAGCCGGTGCCAATTGCAGGAATCGTTGCCATAATTCCTTCCGGATCATGGATACCTAAATAAAGCCTTCCGGGTAAAAAGAGCCGGTCCATATAAGAAACGAAATTTCCTTCCATCGTCAGGTCGCCATGAGGAAATCCCGGCGCAGAAGTAAATTTAAACATCAGCCAGTAACCGATTAGAATTCCAAAAAACCAGGCGATTTGCGCGCGGTAGTTTGAATAGATATAAATGATATTGGCAAACATATATGCCATCCCGATTCTTCCCAACACACTCCCAAAACGAATCTTGGAAAAAGGCTCTATAGTGAGGCCATTATTATAAATAATTCCCAGCAGCACCAAAATCAATCCTCTTTTTACCACCCGCAATAAAGCCTGTTGTTTGGTTTGACCTTTCTCTAACGCGCGTCCAACTGAATAAGGAGTAGCCACACCGGCGATGAAAAGGAACAGCGGGAAAATCAAATCGTAAAAATGAAAACCGTTCCAGTCAGGATGGGTAAATTGAGTGGTTAAAGTTTCCCAGAACGGAGCGCCGGTTGCTTTATACATCTCGTTGACAATTGATTCAATGCCCATGATGCAAAGCATGTCAAACCCCCGCAAAGCATCCAAAGAATACAATCTTTGCTGACTTACCGTTTCTGCCATAATCGTTATTGATTTTGAAGCACGTTAGTTAAAATAAATATTGCCGGAAATATCCAAAAGCAATACAAGAGATTAAAGATAAAATAATTGAAACCGGCTTAACAACTATTTTTTTGATTTTTTCAAAATAAATAATCGGCAGAATAACTTGAGTTAGGGAATATCGGATATCGCTCTGTCTTCCAGATATTAACCGCCATGCGGTACAGATGCTCAAACAGATGGAAGGGATATTTCTTTTTATTTCGCATTAATTCAGTAAAAGAAACTGTACATGGAATTCCTACTTTTGCATGAGAATTATTTTCCGATATTAGAATGGATTGAAACTTTTTTAATAAACATTATGGCTGAACCAAAAACAAAACCGACCACGGCGAATGTTCACGATTTCATCAATGCGTTTGCTGATACCGCCCAAAAACAAAAAGATAGTTTTGACCTCGTGGCACTGATGCAGGATGTTACGGGTTATGAACCCATAATGTGGGGACCGTCTATCATCGGCTTTGGAACCTACCATTATAAGTCCGAAAGAAGCCGCCAGGAAGGCGATTGGATGCTTGTTGGATTTTCACCGCGCAAGGCCGCGATCTCACTTTATGTGTACTCTCCAGGCGAAAAGCAGGAAGCGCTGCTGAAAGATTTGGGCAAATTCAAAATGGGGAAAGGGTGTATTTATGTAAAAAAATTGTCGGACATCAAAACTGATATTTTAAAAGAATTAATAAAAACCACCATCGGTTTTTTAGAAACAAAATTTGCAACGAGATAAGCGATTTTGTAGAATATCACCAGTCGCAAAAATCATTAAACACTCATAAATCCAGATGCCATGATCAAAGATATTTTTTCTCCCGAAATAGCAAATGAAGTGATTGACCGGATCAATCATATTATGCCCAATCAAAGACCCCAATGGGGAAAAATGAGCGCTGATCAAATGTTGGCGCATTGTAATGTCACCTATGGATTTGTTTTCGAGCCCGAAAAATTTACAAAGCCGGGAATGCTTAAGAAGTTTGTGCTTAAGACGTTTGTAAAAAAAATTGTGGTTGGTGAGAAGCCCTATAAAATCAATAGCCCGACAGCACCGGATTTTCTGATTAAGAACACCCGGGATTTTGAAAAAGAAAAATCATTGCTGATCGAAAACATAAAAAAAGTGCAACACCTCGGAAGCCAACATTTTGAAGGAACAGAAAATTTCTCTTTTGGAAAAATGTCCGCGAGCGAATGGAACATTATGTTTTACAAACATCTTGATCATCATTTGAGACAGTTTGGTGTATAATCGAAATCATAAAAAATTCTGCTTTTTTTTAATTTGCTCGCAGAAAAAAAATCCTTCTCGATCTTTGTGCCTTCGTGGTAAAATAACAAATCCGGCCAGTTTATGCACGTGTTGCTTTTGACAATTATCGCTCACAAGAAGTTTTGTAAAAATGTGGATTTGTAACAATCGGAAAGGACAAAGGATTTGCAAATGCCCGACAAGCAGAAATCGAAGAATTCATGTATGTACTTTCTGATTAACAGTAACGAACAGCTAATTGTTGGCCTGAGCAAACCCAAAAAATAACAAACACTAATGATTATAAGAGAAGCCAAAATCGAAGACATAAAACAAATTCAAATCGTAAGAAATTCTGTAACAGAAAATACTTTGTCCGATCCTAACTTGGTTACAGATGAAGATTGTGAAGAATTTATTTCGGTCAGAGGCAAAGGTTGGGTATGTGAAATTAACAATCAAATTGTAGGTTTTGCAATTGCTGATTTGAAAGAAAATAATATTTGGGCATTATTTTTAGATCCCGGGTTTGAGAAAAAAGGCATCGGACAACAACTACACAAAACAATGCTGGACTGGTATTTTACCCAGACAAAAGCTAAAGTTTGGCTGGGCACCGCTTTCAATACAAGGGCAGAAAGTTTTTATAGAAAAGCCGGCTGGACAAAAGTTGGCACACACGGAACAAAGGAAATTAAATTTGAAATGACTTACGAAGACTGGACAAAGAATAAGACTGCCTGAGACTTACAAACATCAAATCTTATCCGGAACTTCCGCAACAGCCCAAAAGAGAATCCTCAAACAAGCCAAAATATAGTTTTCTCCTATTTGGCTCCACGATCTGTTTAGCAAGTTGATTTTTATTAATCATTCTTCAACCCATTCTGCCCAATCCCAAAATATTTTCTGCGTGAATGCGGGAACCATTTTAAAATCAAAAGAATAAAAATGAAGAAATCTACATTTTGACTTATAACGCTAAAAAAACGCACGGATTTTGCAAGGCAATCAAACAGGCGATTTGCCAAAACTTTTTCAAAAAAATCTATTTATGAAACCGGTTATTTGCGCAGGTGGTTTTATGGTAAAGAAAAATAAATTTCTTTTCGGCAAACGTTCAAAAAAGAAAACATGGGCAGCGGGGAAGTGGGACATCGTTGGCGGAAAAGCGTTGAAAAATGAAAATCCTTTTTATACTTTGAGACGGGAAGTTTTTGAAGAAACCGGCGTTGTCGTTCTTGATGCAGAACTTATGACTACCATGCATATTTTCGATCGGGACGAAGAGGATTTTTTCATTTATCATATTTATAGGATCACACATTGGCGTATGAAACCCCGAAACGTGTCCGAAGAACATTCTAAACTGAAATGGCTGACGCGACTGGAGCTCGGTGAAGTTGACCTTGCATTGCCTGAATATTTATCGCTGATTGATAAATGGCGAAACGATGTTTATTTGGGAGTAGAAAAAGCAGAATAAGTTCATCGCCATTATCGGCATGTAGATTGTCTGACATCTGAAATGCATTTTCTTATCAGTCAAAAATAAGGGTCAATTAATATATGAAAAGAGTTGCGATTGTCGGCGGCGGCCCAAGTGGCTTATTTGTTTTTAAACGTTTTGTAGAGGCGAATACGCAGGATGTGGAAATAGAGATTTTCGAGAAAAAAGAACTTCCCGGCCCCGGAATGCCCTATAGCAACGAAGGCGCTGGCGAAGAA
>JBEPVG010000063.1:0-8383 GCA_041691175.1 Chitinophagaceae bacterium | reverse complement strand
CGTGCCACTTGAAGTGTTTTCAAAATTAATAAAAAAAGGTATTCCGGTTAGGAGATTGGGAAGCGCAGCTATTGATCTTTGCTGGGTAGCCGCCGGGCGTTTTGATGGGTTTTACGAACACGAACTTCATGCATGGGACAGTGCCGCGGGATATTTATTGGTAGAAGAAGCAGGCGGAAAAGTAACGAATTTAAAAGGGGAAAAATATGATCCATTTCAGCCTGGAATTATTGCTACCAACGGAAAAATTCATGATGAACTTCAAAAAATTGTTGCAGGAGAGATCTGGTAAGATTGCAAAATCATTACGTGCGGGAATAAAGCAGATAACTCTTTTCTCTTAAATTTGTATCACTTTTATAACAAAATATGAAAAATACTCCTTTTACTCAAAAGCATATTGCGCTTGGCGCTAAGATGGCAGAATTTGCCGGATATAATATGCCCATAAGTTATTCCGGAATTAATGACGAGCATCTCACCGTAAGAAAAAATGCCGGCGTTTTTGATGTGAGCCATATGGGCGAATTTATCTTGAAAGGCGAAAACGCTCTCAATTTAATTCAACGGATAACCACCAACGATGTTTCAAAAATCGCGGCTGGCAAAGCTCAATATAATTGTTTGCCAAATGAAGCTGGTGGAATTATTGACGACCTGATTGTGTATTGTATTGAAGAAAATAAGGTTTATATGCTCGTTGTAAATGCTTCAAACATTGAGAAAGATTGGGATTGGATTTCAAAACACAATACAGAAGATGTGGAAATGCATAATATTTCTGACAAAACCTGCTTATTGGCAATTCAAGGGCCTAACGCAACAAAAATTTTGCAACCACTTACCAACGTTGACATTCTGAACATGAAATATTACACTTTTGTAAAAGGAAAATTTGCCGGAGTTGAGAATGTTTTGATCAGTGCAACAGGTTATACGGGAGCGGGTGGAATCGAAATTTATTTTGAAGATAAAAATGATCATGCGAACATAATCTGGGACAAAATTTTTTCTGAAGGAACTCCTACAGGATTAAAGCCGATCGGCCTCGCGGCTCGTGATACTTTGCGTCTTGAAATGGGATATTGTCTTTATGGAAATGATATTGATGATACAACAACTCCGCTGGAAGGGGGATTAGGATGGATCACAAAATTTACGAAAGATTTCGTAGCTAATGATATTCTTGCAAAACAAAAGGAAGTTGGAATTAAGCAAAAGTTGGTTGGGCTTGAAATTTTGGAAAAAGGTATTCCGCGCCACGATTATGAAATTCAAGATGATGAAGGAGAAACGATTGGGCGTGTAACCAGCGGAACACAATCACCATCACTTCAAAAGCCCATAGCGATGGGTTATGTAAACATTAATTATGCAAAGATTGATGCGAAAGTATTTATTAAAATAAGAGAAAAACTGGTGCCCGCCAAAGTGGTAAAAATGCCTTTTGAATAAATGTAAAAAGCAGTAATTTTTCAATTAAATGACTCCAAAAAAAAGTGAAATTCCTTCTTTAAATACGGTTTTATCTCCGTTGCTTTTAAATCTGTATGATATCAGCAACAGTACGGTTGTTATCATCGATATTCTTCGCGCTACTTCCACCATTGCGACTGCGCTATATAATGGTGCAAAATCTGTGATTCCGGTTGACAGTGTTGCAGATTGCATCAAACTGGGAAAGCAGATGGAAGTGATTACCGCTGGTGAAAGGGATGGGAAAATTGCTGATGGTTTGCAATATGGAAATACACCTTTACAATATACCGCTGATTTTATTAAGGGTAAAATTTTGGTGCTTACAACTACAAATGGAACGAAGCTTTTGCATTTGGCACTCGCAGCGAATGCCAAAGGAATTATTACCGGCTCGTTTTGTAATATTTCTTCCGTATGCGATTACCTGGTAAATCAAAAAACGAATGTCATTCTTGCCTGTGCTGCCTGGAAAAACAGGATAAATATTGAAGATACACTTTTTGCCGGAGCGGTAATTAACCGGATAAAAGAAAATTTCGAAATCAATTGTGACGCTTCGCAAATGGCAGAAACCCTTTATCTGCAGGCGAGTGGAGATTTATTGGGTTTTATGAAAGAAAAAAATGCTTCCCATTATCTTCGCCTGATGAATTTTGGTTTGGAAAAAGATATTGAATTTTGTTTGACAGAAGATAATGCAAATATTCTCAGTTTGTATTCTGGCGGGCGTTTGATTTCCGGATAAAAAAGTTTCTTAATTTTCGACAAAAATTAAAATTTGTTCCAAACAGCCCTCTGCCTCTTTTAAAATTTGTTTATTTTTGCAAATTGCTTTTTTCGCAATGAAAAGTTGTAAATAAGAGCGGTTTAATTATAAACACATATTTTTTGGCACTACCCTATTTTATTAAATATATCTATAATTCCGGCACTGATGAGGTTATCCGTCGGGGAAAGAAAATTTATTCACAAAGATTTGTTGAATTGGTGGATCATGATGAACTGATGCATTCAGTTAGTTTTCGCGTTCGCGATGATAGCTATTCCACTTTTTATAAAGTTCAGATTGAAAAATATGACGATCCGAAAACTTTTTCAATGCGTTGCTCCTGTCCGTATAATATCAGCGACATGTGCCGCCACGAGGCCGCAGCTTTAATGCAATTGCAGGATTTAGTAGATAAAAATTTATTGGATTCTTCAGCAGGATCACCGGTTTATAGTCAGAAGCACACCGTTGTAAAAATAAGATTCATCGACCTTAAAATGATCCGGATGTTAGCGGGCATGGATAATTATACCGCTGCAGAAGAGATTTTAAGAAAAACTAAATGCAATATTACTGAAGCATCAAATGAAAAAGTTGAAGCCACACTAAAAATTGATGATGATATTTTTAAAATAATTTTGCAGAAAAATGAAGAAAGAAATTTTGACACCTCTTGCAATTGCCAGGAAGGAGATCATCTTTTATGTAAACATAAAACCGCGTTATTTCTTCATTTACTGAACAATTGGGGCCCGCATTATTTTGATAGTATCCGTAACTGGGATAAAGAAAAAAATAAATTATTAGAAGGATACGGCTATAGTTTGGATGACGATCTTTCTGGCAAATTTGAATTTATTTATAAAGAAGGAAAACCTTTTTTGAAGGTAATTGATTCATCCATCAGAAGAGTTTCTGCTCCTTTACCAAAACAGTCTGAAATAAGGTCTGAAACGGCGATTGAAGAAATGGAAACAAAAATTTTCCCCACCAAAAACAAACAGGTAACGCTCGTTTTTAATGCAAATGAAAAATCATTTCCTTTTGTTTCTATTGATTTGGTTCAGGGGGATTATGATGAGGAAGAGAATAAATTTATTGGACACATTGAGAAGCTGGATCTTTCAAAATATATTAACTCAAGTGATTTCGCTGAAAAGGATAAGCAACTTATTCAACAAGCAAGAAAGTTGCAACAATCTGAGATCAATAAATATTTAAACCGCAATTCGCCATTTAGTGGGTTTTGGGAAAATATTATCCATGATGAAAATGAGGAATTACCTGAGGAAACAAAAATGTTGATCGCAGAATTTATTCATCCAAAACTGAAAAGAATTTTTTCTGAGAATGAAGAGAAGCCGGTTTTTTATTTACCGGTTGGTAAAAGATTTACCACGCAAAATCTTGAATCCATTGATTTATCTAAAGAAATTCCGGTATTTGAATTTCATATCTCGGCTTCAGATACTGAAAAATTAATGGAAAGCCATGTAATTCTGGATCAGGAAAGAATTAAATTATCCGACAATAAATGGCACAGCGATCTGCTATTTCTCCAGGATAAAACTTTCTATTTATGGGAAAGGTCTGAACATATTTTACTTGCAGAGAAATTTAGAAATACACTTCATATTCCAGACAAACAATGGCCTTCACTTTTAAAGGAAATGGTGCTTCCGCTTTCCAATGATTATAAAGTTTCTTTTGCGCCTTCATTAATAAAAGAAACAAAAGATGGAGAGCCGGATATCAGCATTATGCTCCTGGAAAAAGGAGACTATTTAATGTTTCAACCTGTGTTTAATTATAAAGGTTTCAACGTAAAAACAAACGATAAAGACACGATTATTGTGCCGGATAATGATAAAGTTTTGATGGTGAAACGCAATAAAGAAGCTGAACAACAATTCATTTTAAAATTAGGAGGCCTTCATTCCCAATTCATAAATCAGCCTCAAAATAAAAGCCTTGTTTTGAAAGGCGCTGATGTTTTGAAAAATAACTGGTTCTTTTTATTTGTAGATGCAATGAAAGAAATGAAAGTGCCTGTTTATGGATTTGAGGCATTGAAAAATTTTCGTTTCAACACAGCAAAACCATCGACGCATATTCATCTCAGCAGCGGCATGGATTGGTTTGATGCTAAAGTAGAACTGGCTTTTGGAGAACAACATATTGGCATTGATGAAATTCAAAAAGCATTGACTAACAAACAATCTTTTGTTCAATTGAATGACGGAACATTAGGAATTCTTCCGGATGAGTGGATCAAAAAATATGCGTTACTTTTTAAGGTTGGAGAAGGGAAAAATAATCAACTCCGACTTTCAAAATTTCATTTAAGCGTTATCGATGATTTATATGAACAACGTGATGAACAAGAACTTTCTTTTGATTTGGATGAGAAATACGAACGGCTTCGTAATTTTAAAAGTATTCCGGAAATTCCTATTCCTCAACAATTGGAAAATCGTTTAAGACCATATCAATTATCAGGCTTTCATTGGTTAAATTATTTGAACACGATAGGCTGGGGTGGTATTCTGGCAGATGATATGGGATTGGGAAAAACTGTTCAGGCACTTTCAATGTTGCAACATTTTAATGAAGAAGAAGGGAATCTTAAAGCGCTTGTAGTTTGTCCGACAACCTTGATCTATAACTGGGAAAATGAAATAAATAAATTTACGCCATCACTTACCAGGCGCATTCATCATGGAAATACCCGTGCGAAAAGCAAGGAGGATTTTGGCGGTGAAAATATTCTTATTACAACCTACGGAACTTTAAGAAGTGATATTCAAATGCTGATGCGTATCCCTTTTGATTATGTAGTTTTGGATGAATCTCAGGCGATAAAAAATCCTTCATCAAAAGTGACAAAAGCCGCCGGGCTTTTGAGATCAAAAAACAGAATATGCATGAGTGGTACGCCCTTGCAGAATAATACATTTGATATTTATGCCCAAATGAATTTTTTAAATCCTGGATTATTGGGAAGTGTCGAATTTTTTAGAAATGAGTTCTCAACTCCCATCGATAAGTTGGGCGAGCAGGAACAGAAAGATCATTTAAAAAAGTTATTGTATCCTTTTATTTTAAGAAGAACGAAAGAACAGGTGGCTAAAGATCTTCCAGAAAAAACGGAAACAATTCTTTTTTGTGAAATGGAAACTGCGCAAAGAAATGTTTATGAAGCTTATAGAAATGCGTATCGTAATAAAATTCTTGGTGTAATAGAGGAGCAGGGGGTTGGCAGGTCGCAACTTACAATTTTGCAGGGTTTGATGAAACTGCGCCAAATTTGTGATAGTCCGGCAATATTAAATGAAGATGAAAAATATCCAAATGACTCAATCAAACTGGAAGAATTAACACGCGAAATAACTGAAAATATTGGCGAACATAAAGCCTTGATATTTTCTCAATTTTTGGGAATGCTTTCTTTGATTAAACAAAAATTAATAGAAAATAAAATTGAATTTGAATATTTTGATGGAAGCACATCACCTGCTGACCGGGAAAAAGCAATTCAAAATTTTCAGTCAAATGAACAATGCCGCGTGTTTTTAATTTCGCTTAAAGCCGGTGGTGTCGGTCTTAATTTAACCGCGGCCGATTATGTTTACATTGTAGACCCATGGTGGAATCCTGCGGTTGAGCAGCAGGCAATTGATCGTACGCATCGTATCGGTCAGACTAAAAATATTTTTGCTTACCGGATGATTTGCAAGGATACAATTGAGGACAAAATATTACAATTACAAGAGCGCAAACGCATCCTTGCAAAAGAATTAATTTCTGATGACCAGACATTTGTGAAGAGCCTGAGCAAAGAGGATGTGGAATATCTTTTCAGTTAGAAAATTTTAAGAAGTTATATAATCTTTCAATCTTTGAAATTCTCTTTTATTTCCTGATTCAAAAAGAGCTACAAAGTTTTTTGCCAGGAAATTCAAGAAAATAGCCATAGCTGGTTTTTTTTGGTAAACTTGATTTTTCATAATTCATGAATTTAAAAATTAAGAAATAATTGGAGGATAAAATAAATAATTAATTTTCTGTTTTGCAATAGTATATTCACTTCTTTATTCTTTCCGTAATTTCCGAAAGCGTGTTTGCCTCTTCAATTCTTTCACAGCGCGTTGTTATTGTGATGATATTTTCTTTTTGTTTTAGATAAATGTTTTGTCGGATAATAACCAGGATTTTGCCTAAGTTTTAAAACAAATGCTTTCATTATATGACTTACAAATATTACTGGTGGAATAAGGGTTTTCTGATTCATAAAGAGATATTGGAAAAATATAACGACGTGGAATTATCTTTTATTGTACAGCAAAAGCAGTAAACAAATAAATTCCAGGGATTATTATTTCGATAGAATTTTTTAAATATTCTGGATTGGAATTCGTTAAATGAAAAAACCGTCATGAAAGACGGTTTCAAAAAAATAACAGGGATTTTATTTTCCTTTTTCAAAATTTTCCGATGCTTTTTTCCAATTCACCACATCCCAGAATTGTTTCAAATAATCGCCTCTTTTATTTTGATACTTTAAATAATAAGCGTGTTCCCATACATCGCAACCTATAACCGGAGTGCATTTGCACTCTGCTACATCCATCAAAGGATTATCCTGGTTTGGTGTAGAACAAATCGTCAATTTGCCATCAGCAACGCCAAGCCATGCCCAGCCGCTTCCAAACCTGCTTGCACCGGCAGCATTAAATTTTTCTTTCATTGCGTCTAAAGAACCAAATGCTTCATCAATAGCAGTTGCCAATTCCCCTTCAGGTTTGCCGCTCCCAGTTGGCGACATAATTTCCCAAAAAAAACTGTGATTCCAATGGCCGCCGCCATTATTGCGAACTGCCGCACTTAGAGTTCCTGCATTTTTGATTAATTCGTCTAAAGATTTATTTTCATTTTCTGTTCCCGCAACAGCTTTATTTAAATTATCAACATAACCCTGGTGATGCTTATCGTGATGTATTTGCATAGTTAGTTTGTCAATGTGTGGCTCAAGCGCATCATAATCATAAGGAAGAGCCGGTAGTGTGAATGCCATAATATTTATTTTAAAAGTGAGTAAATGATTGTTTCAAATTTACTGAGTATCTGTTACAAAAACATAAAGAGAACTTTTTATTTCCTTTTTGCGGAAATGAAATTTAGGAATTGAGTACAAAATTTATGCCTTGTAATTGACTTATAATCTTCTTTTTCTAAAAAACTCTTTCATCAGTATGGCACACTCATCTGATAAAATATCTTGTACGATTTCGGTTTTTGGATGCAAAGGGATTTTATTTTTTTCGGAATTTAAAGAAAGTCCACCATGCTTTGGATCGCTTGCGCCGTAAATTAATTTACTAATTTTACTCCAATACAGAGCGCCACAACACATCGTACACGGTTCGATGGTAACATAGATGGTTGCATCTGGCAAATACTTTGAACCTAAATAATTGAATGCAGAAGTGAGCGCAATAATTTCAGCATGAGCGGTTGAATCATTTAAAGTTTCTACCTGGTTAAAACCTCGCGCAATTATTTTTTCATTTATCACAATCACCGCACCAATTGGTACTTCATCTGAATCCAAAGCCTTGTAAGCCTCTTTCAACGCTAGTTTCATAAAATGTTCGTGATCAATTGGCATTTCTTAAATTATTGAATGAAAATAAAATTAGCATTTAAACTACTTTAATTTTCCTGAATTTAATTTAAAAAAATTTAGTGAAGATTTGTTGTTATAGTTTTGAGTTCAAAATCATTTTGAAAAATATTTTTTGATTTATAAAAAAAAAGTTCAAATAAAGAAGTTGGAGTTTTTTATGAAAATAAAATATTGAAATAATAGTATGTTAAGATTTCTGATGAAAACAATTTCATTCTTTCTGGTTACATTTTTTTTCTGTGTCTCACTATCCGCACAAAAGATACAAAAAGAGAAAATTGATATTCTTTATACACCAGGCCATCCTGCTAATACTTTTATTCCTTCAAAAAATATCTGTGGAGACTTTGACGGACATTTAAAAGTATATATAAACCTAATCCTATCTCCGATATATATTCAGTTGATGCAAACAACTGGATTGAAGCCGGTGAGCTATAGATTAAGGA
>JBEPVG010000062.1:0-8535 GCA_041691175.1 Chitinophagaceae bacterium | reverse complement strand
CAACGCGAAAGCGCCAACAAGCGAAGCGCGCGCTGTAGCCACGGTCCGGCAGCTTCGCCGTGTCGTGGACGCACCGCCTCAGCGGGTACAGCAGCTCGGCGAATCGATGGCCGAGTATCGACCTCGATGGCCTCGTGGCGGTGCAATATCCCGGCGGTAATTTTGGCGGCCTTATTTTCATTCGCGCTCCTTAATGAAATTTGAGTTGAAATACTATTGTTAACTGCGTCGCCAATGGTTATGTTTTTATTGAAAAAATAGCCAGGATCCGAATTATTCATCCAGTTTGTATAAGCCCTAAGTTCATAATTTCCAGATTCCAAAGAAAGCGGAAGCGTAAAAGAACCGCTTCCAGAGCCACTTTCAATCGCGATCTTTCCCTGCAAAACTGGTTGATGAAGCTTATTTATTATTTCAACATAAACAACTTTGCTTAAAGAAAGAGGTTTATTATTCGCAGCGTTTGTTACATAAGTTTTGAACCATAATATTTCTCCGCATAAATAATAATTTCGGTCAGTTTGCACGTATACCTTTTCATGCAAATGATTGCTTATGTTATTGACAAAATCGCCAACCATTTTATCGGAATTGTTTGTTTGGCCGAAAGAAGAAAAGCAAAAAAACAGGCTCACAAAAAAGACTGACACGCGAAAACATTTAGGTAAAATCAAACGATTCATTTTATATTATTTAAGGCCAGAAAATTGGTTTTTCGAGAGTCCCGGTTATTGTACAATCTACGCAGGAAGCAGATGCAGAGAAATAGCCATTTGGCATAGGGCTGCCAGGCGGATCTGTATCGTAAGGAATATAAGTACTACCGCTTAAATAAAATTCCACACTGTCTTTTGGTACATCATATTCAGTGCAATTGAATTTTTGATTCCAACCCGGCATCATTTCGGAATTACTAATGAATATCCGAGCCTGTTGTATGCTTCCCGCACCTATATAACCGATTACTGTTTCTGTGGAATCGGTAACGCAATGAATATTTCCGGTTGTCTGGTTTGGTTGCGGGTCAAAAATAGAACCGGTGTTTTCTGTATTTCCTTTCATTGCGTACCAATAATTATAAGCTGCAGAATCAAGCGCATACTGGGTTACAAGTGTGCTATACAAAACACTTATCCTTTTGTCATGATTGGGAATCAAAGCTATTGGACCTTCATGAATCACATCTTCCTGCAACTTTGCTGAAGATCCGAGTAATATATTACTGGCATTACGGCTTCGATAACAAACATATACAGGGTACGATCTGTTAACCACCTGCTTGTATTCGGAATCGTATATCAGGGTTGAATAATAATCTGAATGAAATTCCCAGGTCTCTGTATAATCCCAACGATAAAAAGTAGTATGGTTATTGGGGTCGTGAGTATTTACAAAAATCTGAACATCGCCATCCTTAAGTTTCCATCCAAGATTATCAATCGGCGGAGATAATTTGCAGGGAACAAAATCAGAAAGATATTTTTTTTGATCGACAGTAGTAATTTGTAACCGGTATCTAATATTAGGATTTAAAGTATAATAGGCGGAATAATTTCCACCACCGGTTTCATATAAAGGATACAAATTATTTTGTTCGTCTATAATAATTACACTCGCATTTATTTCATTAATGTAAGCAGCCGTATCGCCTTTACTGAGATTTCTTGTGCGACTCAGTTTGATATTTGTGGTCCCATCGACATTCACAAATCCATCGACCACCAGGAAATGAGTTTTAGAAGATTTTAAAGGTGGATCGTATGGTACTTTGCAACTGGTGAGAAATAATGCCGCCAGGAACACCATCCATTTCCACGAAAAATATTTTTGATTCATTTTAAAATTGCTATTTTAAGTTTGTTTACTATAAATTTAATAATTCACTTCTTTATCTTAAGGCCAAAACGTTGGTTTAGCAAGGCTTCCGGTGATGGTACAGTCCACACATGAGCCTGAAGCGGAAAAAAAACCTTTTGTAACTCCAGCTGGTGTAGAATCTTTCAAATACGGAACGTAACTTTTGGAAGCCATGTAATGGTAAATGGTATCCACTATATTAAGAACCTCATATTCTGTACAATTGGGCGGCTGGTTCCAATCTGAAGGCATTTCAGAATTGCTAATAAAAATTCTTTTCTGATCTGTAGCTCCCGCTCCTATATAACCGATTACGGTTTCTGTACTATCAGAAACGCAATGGATATTTCCCCTTGTTTGATTGGGCTGAAGATCAAAAATAGAACCGACATTTTCCGTATTTCCTTTAATCGCATTCCAGTAATTATAGCCGCTGGAATCCAAAGCATATTGAGTAACAAGAATACTGTATAATACACTAATTCTTCTATCATGATTGCCAATAAAAAGAATCGGCGCATCCTGAATTACATCCTGGGCTAATTTTGCCGACGTGCCCAATATAATAGCGGAACCATCGCGGTCTCTATAACATACAAATACCGGAACTTTTCTGTAAATCACCGTTGTATCCACGGGATTATACTCCAAATTGGAGTGGTATTGTGAATGAAATTCCCAGGTTTCGGTATAGCTCCAACGATAATATTTGGTGTTGTTGTTTGGATCACGGGTATTTAAAGAAATCTGAACTCCGCCCTGGTTAAATTTCCAGGAAATATCTTCTATAGGCGGAGAAACTTTGCACTTAACGAAATCAGAAAAATATTCTTTTTGATCGGAGGTTATTATGTGAAGCCTGTATTGAACATTTGAATTCAAAAAGTAATTTCCCGAATAATTTCCACGACCATTTTCATCTAAAGGAAATATATTATTGTTGTTGTCTTCAATAATTACTTTTGCATTTACCTCATTTATATAAGCCGCCGTATCGCCTGAAGTGATATTCCTTGTGTGACTCAATTTAATATTAGTAGTGCCATTTACAGTCAAAAATCCCTCAACCACCAGGAGATGTGTATTTGATGATTTTATAGATGGATCGTAAGGTACTTTGCAACCGACATAAAATAATATAGGAATACAGTAAAGCAACAATTTTATGGAAAATTGATTTTGTTCCATTTAAAAGCGAATGTTATAAGTGATAAATGGAATGGCAGTGCCAAAAATGGATAATTTATATCCGTGAATATTGCCGTTCTGAGAAATAAAATAAACAGAATAAGCATTCTTTCTTGCTGTTAAATTATATACCCCTAACGTCCAGGAATTGTGAGTAAACTGATGAATTTTATGATTGCCCTCGAGGTTCATAGAAAGATCGGTACGGAAATAATCGGGGATGCGATACGCATTTCTATCTGAATATAAAACCCGCACTGAGCCTGCATAATCATACTCTGCAACCGGCAAAGTAATTGGTCGACCGGTACTATAAGTTGCATTGAAAGAAATACTAAAACGGTGATTGATCTTATAATTACCAATGAAAGTAAAATTATGTGGCTGATCAAAATTGCTTGGATATTCAGCCCCTCCATTTATTTTTTCAGCAGCATAAGGATCGTCCTGTTGCAATAAGGAACGCGAATAAGTATAACTGAGCCAGCCATTAATTTTACCGGTAGATTTTTTCAAAAGGAACTCTGCTCCGTACGCTCTGCCTTTTGTGTTGATCACATCCGTTTCAATGTGATGATTCATCACGAGCACGGCACCGCTGCGGTAATCGAGATAATGAGAAAACCATTTGTAATACACTTCCACAGAAGTTTCGATGGTATTGTTTTTAAAATTTTTGTATAAACCCAAAGCTACCTGTGTTCCTAATTGTGGCTGTAAATTCGGATCGCTTAATTTCCAAACATCTGTTGGAGAAATAGTTGTTGAATTGGTAAGCATGTGAATATATTGGCGCAAACTATTTGCGGATGCTTTTATAGAAGTGTTTCCTGAAACTGAATATCGGGCAGAAAGCCGGAACTCAGGCCCCATATAGGTTTTAATAATTTTTCCTGCAGGATAATAGGTTGTTGCTAATACGTTATTCAGATCTTTTGGCAAACCCGGCGCATAAGAATTTACATGTTTTGCTCCCATATAATTAAACATGGAAAACCTGACGCCGGCGTCAATTGAAAAATCAGCAGAAACATTATAATGATCAGATAAATACAAGGCGCTTTCCAGAGCATGTTCGGCTTCCAGCGTATCAGGAATGATGAGTGAACTTTTTCCTGCCGGATCAAAAGAACCGGAATGAACATCATAAAAAAGACTGCTCGCTCCAAAGGTAACTGTGTGCTTGTTGCTTAAAAAATAACTGAAATCCAGGTTGGCTTTATATTGATTAATTGAAAATCCCAGTTTGTAAGCATTTACAGAATCAGCGTTAAAAGCTACCTGGTAATCATAATGATCAATTCCCACAGAAAGCACTCCATAAAAACGGTTATTAAAATTATGTTTCCAGTTGATGTTTGCGTTTTTATTGTGATATTGATAAGTAGTATCGCTGTTCAGATTAAACTTATCACCACTGATATATCCGTTTACATAAACATTATTTTTGCTGTTTATTTTACGATTAATATGTATCGTTCCATCCTGGAAAGAAGCACGGCTTTTTTCATAATCTTTGGGTAATGTTTTAAATAACCAATCGGAATATGTAGTACGCGCACCTACAACAAAAGTTGTTTTACTGTTCACGATCGGACCTTCAATAGTTACTTTGCTGGTGAGAGGCCCAATACCCGCGGAGCCTGAGATTTTTTTATCGTTTCCATCTAAAGAAGTAATGTCCAAAACAGAAGAAATCCTTCCGCCATACTTTGCAGGAATGCTGCTTTTATAAAGAGTTACATCTTTTATCACATCAGGATCAAAAGCCGAAAAGAAACCAAATAGATGAGATGGATTATAAATATTAAGCCCGTTAAACAAAATGAGATTTTGATCTGTAGCGCCACCACGAACATTTAATCCTGTACTTGCTTCACCCACAGATTTTACGCCGGGCAAAGTAAGTACCGCGCGCAAAACATCCACTTCTCCCATCACCGCAGGGATTTGTTTTATCGCGGTCATCGTCAGTTTGTCCATTCCCATGGTGGTGCTGCGAACATTTTTTTCTTTGCCTGCTTCCACCAAAACTTCTTTTAATTTGACCACTTTTTCATTCATCTCAATATCAAATTTTCCATCAGAGTAAAGCATTACCTGGCGTACAGCATCAAACATGCCGGGAGCGATCACATTTAAAGTATGGCGGCCAGCAGGAAGAATGATTGAATAATATCCAAACTGGTCACTGTTAACCTGCACGTGTGGGTGTTCTTTATAAAGTAAAGCACCTGAAATTGATTCGCCTGTTTGAGCATCACGGATGTAGCCCGCCATATTTACTTTTCCTTTAGGAACATCATTTCTTTTTATGCCAATATCAAACAATTTATTTTCTACAGATATCACCTGCGCCACTTTTTTAGGCTGATTTATGTAATTAGTATTGCTTCCATTATTAGCTGCCAGTGAAGCCGTATCTTTTTCACCGTTAAAAAATCCATAAGGAAGATTGGCCGCAAGAGAAAAGCCTTTGGTGATAAAAACCTGGTGGTCCTTATCTATCGTATAACGCCATTTGGTGTTATTGAAAATTCTGTCCAACACCGATTGCAGATGTGCGTTACTCACTGCAATGGTGATGGTGAGGCTATCAAATTGAGAGGCATCATAATAAAAATGAAAATCTGTTTGCGCTTCTACTTTTTCAACAAATTCATGAAAAGTTACTTCGTGAAAATTGCCTGAAATTAAATTATCTCGATCTTGCGCAAAACTGTTTAGCGAAAAAAGCAATAGAGTAAACGAACAAAATAAACAGATTCCTGTTTTCATATTAATAGGTTAGTTGGTCATATAATGCGGTAACTTTTACCATGGTTTGTTCAAAGTTCCTGCGCCGGAATTTCAGATGCTGTTTACGCATCAGTTTTTTTATATCACGTATTTTATCGTTAAATAAATGATACACATCTTTCTTGCTGTTTACCAGGTAATAAAGTCCGTTCTTGTGAACATAAAAACGGTCTTTTATATAAAAAACCCGAACGAGCAAATCGCCCTTTATGGGCGAATCCATTGTCTTAATTCTTCGTGCTAAAAACTGAATCTTTCCATTATAAAGCATGTCATAAAACCCGCTGTTGTACAGGTTTTGCTGGTGATCTTCCGTGAGACTGATGAAAGTATGCCCCAACAAATTGAAGCTGTCCACAAATTCATTTTGCAAAACGATCCTCGATTTTTTATCGAAGTTTAAAATTACTAACTGGTTTCTTGCCTCATCATACATTACCGAAAGAGAATCGTATTTTCTTCCTGAATAACTTACCCAACCATTGGAAAAATCACCAGTTATAAAATATGGGTCGCCCTCCATTTTAAATGTATAATAAATGTATTCGATTCCGTTATAAACAGGCGCATTGCCTGCGCTGAAATTGTCGTATAAGTTTATTGCATTTTGAAGTTGAGCGTCAGAGATGGAATCTTGTTTTACGGTTTGAGAAAAGGAAGGATTCAGAAAAAACAGCGCGGTTATAAGAAACAATAAAATTTTCATCGATGTTTAATTATTTAAAGCCTTATTTTTATTTTAATAAATATAATGTGTAGAAACTCATAGTTTGCAGTTATGACAAGTCAAAGGTAATTTTTGTGAAAAGAAAAAAAAGTTTATTTTACCAGCGATTGAAATTTGATTATGAGCGGAAAGACAAATTGATTCATACAAAAACTATCTGATTCGGAATTTGCAGACTGAATTGATGAACAGCCTTAGAATATACGAATATCACCAGACAAACAAATTCCAGTTTTTTGTATTTTCCATCGACTATATTTTGTAAATCGGCTTGGTTTCAGGAGGAACATTTTAAGAATCCAAGCGAGTTGCTGTAAACGTTTCCTAATAATTATTTATGAATATAATGAGCAATAATGTTTCGATCATAAAAGCCAATGAAACCTTCTCTGACCTTCTTTCAGAAATTGCAAAAATTACTTTCATCGAATCTCATGGAAGTAGTGCTGAATCTGAAGATATAAATAATTATGTAGCAGAAAATTATAGTATTGATAATTTGAAAAAGGAATTGCAGGATTCAGCCAACATTTATCATATACTTTATTATAACCACCAGATTGCCGGATACTCAAAAATTATTTTAAACTCTCCATACAAAAATAGCAAAACGAAAAATGTTTCCAAACTTGAACGTATTTATCTATTGAAGAGGTTTTACAATTTAGGCCTCGGCCAAAAACTGTTTGAATTTAATGTCAGTTTTATTAAAGAAAATAAACAAACGGGAATTTGGTTATTTGTGTGGAAAAAAAATCAAAGAGCTATTACATTTTATCAAAAAAACGGATTTGTTAGTATCGATAGTTATGATTTTAAAATTTCTAAAAATCATTCCAACCCCAATCATCTAATGTTTCTAAATCTTAAATAACTGAATGCCCCAGCATGAGGAATTGACGATATGTCAAAACACTTATTTTTCTTCAAGCGCTTCGGCGATTCCTTTTTCGACGAGTGGTTCCATTTTGCTGTATCCTGCTGCATTGGGATGAACACCATCTTTGGATAAATTTTCCGGTAAACCTTTTCTTCCGTCGGCCATAGCGCTGTAATAATCCACGTAAACTAAATTATTTTTAGTAGTAAAATTTTTTATCCATCTATTCACGTCAATAATCTTCTGAACCGGATCAATAGCCGGGCGCCACGGAAAAGAATACGCAGGAAGAACCGAACACATAACCACTTTAATTCCATTGGCCATAGCAAGTTGGGCCATTGAAGACAGATTATCTTCTATCATTTCAACACTCGAGGGGCCGGTGTTTCCAGCAATGTCATTAATTCCCGCTAAAATTACGACCACTTTTGGATGAAGATCAATTACATCCTGTCTGAAGCGCACAAGCATTTGCGGCGTCGTTTGGCCGCTGATGCCACGATCAAGATATGGTTTTCCTTTAAAAAAATCAGGGCTAACGTTGATCCATCCATCTGTGATGGAATTTCCCATGAACACAACCCGGTTTTCGTTTTCAGCAGGCGCGATCAATAGTGCATTGGCGCTGCGGTAACGCCGTAACTCAGGCCAGTCGTTGGTTTGGTTTAATTCTTCTTTAGCAGAATCTTTTTGAGCTTTTATTGAAGGAGCTAAGAATAAAAATAATCCGATACAGATAATAATTTTAATAAGTTTCATGCTCTTGTCTTTTATGAATATAATTTTTTTGAAAAAATGAAATTAATTAGAAAGATTTAGAAAAGGCAACTTCTTAAAAGAAAAAAAATGAAATTTCATTCCAAATTGTTTGAAATCTTTATGACAGCTATAGTTTATCGATAGTGGAAATTCTAAATTTTTATTAAACAGTAAACGAACTTTTAAATCAAATTTTCAAATGAAAATTTAAATTATTTGTTGTTTTACTGTTGAAGCTTGATTTTAAATGATTTTCAGGAAGCTGCAGAAAGCGTCCTGGCAAATTAAAATTTCCTCAAAACTCCTTATGCCAGCATACTTC
>JBEPVG010000061.1:0-8623 GCA_041691175.1 Chitinophagaceae bacterium | reverse complement strand
GTCATTCACATACACTACTTCTTTGGTGTATTCCAGCATGGGCGTGGTATCAGAGCCAAGAAAATGTTCTCCTTTTCCTATTCCGATGACCAAAGGACTTCCTTTTCGCGCGGCAATGATTGTATCAGGATGATCTTCATCAAGTAATAAAATAACATAAGCGCCGATAACTCTTTTCAACGCAATCCGAATGGCTTCTTCGAGTGGACACTCCGTGTTTTTTTGAATGTCTTCTATAAAATTTAAAAGAACTTCTGTATCAGTTTCACTTTTAAAAGTGTATCCCTTTTTGATCAATTCTGATTTTAGCTGAGCATAATTTTCAATGATGCCATTGTGAATCATTGCCAGTTTTCCATTATTACTTTTATGAGGATGTGCGTTTACATCGCTTGGTTCGCCATGAGTTGCCCAGCGCGTGTGGCCGATCCCAATATGTGCATTTACAGGTTTGCCAATTAGCGATTCTTCCAGTTCTACCACCTTTCCTTTTTTCTTAAAAACTTCTAAACCATTTTCATTGATCAAAGCAACGCCGGTGCTGTCATAACCACGGTATTCCTGCCTTTTTAGCCCTGTAATAATAATTGGATAAGCCTCTCTCGGCCCGATATAACCAACAATTCCACACATAAATTTCTTATTTATTTAAAGACACAAAATAACGAAAAAGAAAAGCGAAACACTTAATCAAAAGTATTTTGGCTTTTTTTTTAATCTTGATTTTATGAGTATTACTTCAATTATCTAAAATCACCTAAGCAAATAGCTGGTTTGATTTTTATTAAAATGTTTATCCGGTAATTGCGATCAAAACATAAATTTTACCGGGAGGCAACACATTTTATGAAAAAAAACGAAAATGGAAATGTCGGTTATTTGTCCGTTTACTAAGTTGCCCAAAATTTAATGCCGTTTTAAATTGAGATAATCGATATAATAAACCACTTTCAGACTTACTTCATTTGAATGAGGACTATCAAAGGTTTTATTGAAATTTTTAAAATAAGTTTGGTATTTATTTTCATCTAAATAAACATCAGCGCCGAGCGCATTCTTCCAAAAAAGTGTGATGCGGCTTCCCGGAAGGAAATCCCATGTATAAAACATATCGACATTGAAAGTATTGAAATTAAAATCATGACCAGGCGCAAATGTTCTTTCAGTCCAATAGCCATCCGGTTTTACATTATAAAAATGGTGATAAACGACATTGCTCCAATAATGCCGCAGGCGAACTGTAAAATTCATCAAAGGATTTATATTGTAAGCTGCACCTAGAATAGAATAATCAGTTTTCACCGTACGTTGGCCCAGGATGGGATCCCTCGCAATTGACATTGTCCTGTAAGCGTATCCATAATTTGCTGCATCATTGTCCAAATGGCCTTCTGCATTCATTTGAAAACGCTCATTAAATTTATAGGTAGCGCCAAGTGTAAATCCATAATACGCAGGATCAGGCAAAGAAGTAATTCCGCTTTCAGCAGTATAATCAAGAAATAATTTTCTGCGTGTATCAGTATTTCCGGTGATGTTTAAAAAATATTGCGCCGGACGTTTCAACACTTTGCCCGGTGTTCTTAACTCAAAAAAATCATTTGACCAGGAGGGAGCTATTTGAAGCGTTGCAAGAATATTTGAAAAATCTTTCATCAGTAGAAAAGCGGTGGAATTGATCACAAAATTTTGCCACAAAAAAGGTTTGTATAAATATTGATTAGTCGCACCAACCGTATAACGTTGATTCAAAAAATGTTTTGTCGGTTTATAAATTACATAGCTCAAATTGCCAGTATAATTAAACTGGTTATTAATTTGTAAAAACCCAAGATCATTCGGATCGTAGGTGTCAGTCATGGCGCCTGCATCGATAAGATATTGAAGTTTACCACTTACTTTCTGATAACGAAGATCAGCTTTGTATCCATCGTAATTTCCCTGCTTCCCCCAAATTGTACTATAAATTCCATCAACAAATAAAAGATGCCGGTTTTTTTTATCAAATAAGGAAAGATCAACCGCGCTCACATTTGCATTTCGAATGTTCCCATTTCTTAACACATTGGTGTTTGTAAACGTAACCGAAGAACGATGTTTCAAGGCCTGATCAAGAACGATAATATTGTAATTGGTCAAAGGCTCTGTTTGCAAACGAATGGTTGAGTCGCCCGATTTGTCAAATATTTCCGCATTCATTGAAGAAGTGAGTGCATTAAAAATCCCAATTCCGAGATTATTCTTTGTTCTACCCGAAAATTTTGTTCCATTGATCAACCTGGTAATTCCAGGATTTTTCACAATCTGGTAGTCAGGATTTGCAGCAGCCATGCTTAAGACCTGGAAAGAGCCTGCCGGTGCATCGCCAATCCTTCTGGAATAAAAAATTCCGGCTTTATTGAAAAGTTCTGTTCCTTCCGTAAAAAACGGTCGGAAATCTTCAAACTTTATGTCAAAGGGACTGAGATTTAAAACAATATTATCCGATTGAACCTGGGCGAAATCCGGAATTAAAGTGACGTCAAGCGTGAAACTTTCATTGATTCCATATTTTACATCCATGCCGCCGCTCTTTAAAAACTCGGTCACTTTTTTATCACCTATCGGAGAAACTCTTACGCCGCCAGAAATATATGGTAGAAACGACAATCGCACAGGTGGCAAAATGTTTTGCAATCCAGTCCATTGTCCCCATTTATTCATTGTTCCGTCAATATTCGGATCATCAGGACTCCAGGTAGAGATTTCGTTGTTAACTCTACGGAAACGGATGAACTGAATTCCCCATGTTTGCAAATTATTTTTCGAAAATCGAATTGCACTGAAGGGAATTTTCATTTCAGCAATCCAGCCATTACTTTTTATCGACACTTTGCTTTCCCACACTGCATCCCATGAAATATCCTCTATAGAAGAAATTTTTTCGTCTTCCTGAACTCCGGCAGCAGATACATAAAAACTAAAGGCATTTTGTTTATCATTATAAGTATCTATTCCGATTCCAAAAGCATCTACATCATTTCCATCCAGGCCATCGCGAGCGGTAAGATGGCGTTTTATGTTTTCAGGATCATCATACAAATAAGCAAGAACGTAAACTGCCGAATTATCATACGCAATTTTCACTGCTGTTTTGCGGGAAGCTTTATTCCCAAAAACCGGTGTAGATGTTGTAAAATCGGAAACCGCCGGAATTCTTTGCCACACTAAATCATCCGGGTTGCCATCAATTTTTATAGATTGATTTATTTTGATTGCAGAAATAGATTTTGATTGAGAAAAAGAAACAGATGAGAAAACGAAAAACAGAAGCGTGCCGAGCAAGGGTTTACTCATATAAGTTAGTTGTAGCTGTAAAGATAATTTTTTTTGGTAAAGAAAAAAATAAAGCTCTTCTGTTGAATAAATATCAATAATTACCCCATAACAGACCTTCTTTTTAATTCTTTTTTAATTAAGAGCAATTCTCTTCCTGTTTGTCCGCTTACCGAAGAATTTTCCTGAGCCCTTCGCATCAGATAAGGAATTACATCTTTTATTGGCCCAAAAGGTAAATATTTGCTTACGAGGCAACCGGCTTTTGCAAGGTTGAAAGTAATGTTGTCACTCATGCCATATAATTGTGAAAAATGAATCCGCGAATCATTCAATTCCAAGTGATATTTTTTCATTAATTGCGTTGCTAACAAATTACTGAAATCATTATGCGAGCCGATAACAATGTGCATCTGATTTTCAGGATTGATTGCAATTTCAAGCGCGGCATTATATTCATCATCTGTTGCCTGTTTATTTATATTTATTATTGAAGGGTAATTTAATTCTTCCGAACGTTTTCTTTCTTTTTCCATGTAAGCGCCTCGAACGAGTTTCATTCCTAATATAAAATTATTTTCTTTGGCAAATCGGCAGCTATCTTTTATAAATTGTAACCGGTCATTTCGGTAAAGTTGAGATGTATTATACACAACTGCTTTTTGAAGGTTGAATTCCTTCATCATTTGCATCGTAACGGCATCAACAGAATCCTGAATCCAGCTTTCTTCAGCATCTATTAAAACACCAATATTGCTTTCGGCAGCTATCCTGCAGATTTTGTTTAAACGTGCTACAACTCTCTCCCACTCTTTCTTTTCCTCAGGAATTAATTTATCCTCAGGAATTTTTCCCCGAACAATATCTTCATAAACCGAATTGCTGTCTATTTTTTCAAGTAATTCAAATCTTGAAAAGCCGGTTAGTTTCACACTCATAAAAGGAATATTTTTTTGAGTGGAGGCATAGCGAATTACTTTTATAAATTCGTCAGTTGCGTGATCAAAATTTTCTTCGCCAGCTTTACCTTCTACGCCATAATCCAAAATTACCTGCACATTAAACTGGCTTAGTTTTTCGACGACGGCAGAAGTCTCTTCTAAAGTTTCGCCGCCAACAAACTGGCTGAAAATAGTTTTTCTGATTAAGCCTTTTACAGGCAATCCTATTTTAAGCGCCAAAGGCGTAAGCCACAAACCAAGATTAACAAGCCACTGTTTTCCCATTGATTTAAAAAGAAATTTCGCACGTTTTAATTCTTTTGTTGTTTTATATGCAAAGGCAGTTTCGGTATCTTCAAAAGAAATATTCATAGTTGTTTTTAAAAAACCGAAATTCTATAATTGGAAGCAGACTACCAAATCATCGGATTAGTACGTCAGCATATTAGCAATTATCTTTGCGAAAAAAATTTTAGAATGATCATAAAAAAATCGTCGGAGAGCTTAATCGTGATGACGGAGCTTGTATTGCCAAATGATACCAACTTATTCGAAAATCTGATGGGTGGAAGATTGATGTATTGGATGGATATTGCCGCCGCACTTTCCGGAAGCAAACATTGCAATGCGCCGGTGGTCACAGCTTCTGTGGATAACATTTCTTTTACCAATCCGATTAAATTAGGAAATGTGGTTCACATCGAGGCTAAAGTTACCCGCGCTTTTAATACCAGCATGGAAGTATATTTAAAGGTTTGGGGCGAAGATATTATTCAACAAAACCGGTATAACAGCAATGAGGCATATTATACATTTGTAGCTTTGGATTCTAATAGCAGACCAACGCAGGTTCCTCAATTGTCGCCGGAAACTGATGTGGAAAAAGAATTGTTCGATGGAGCATTGCGTCGCCGGCAGCTGCGATTAATACTTGCAGGAAAGATGAAACCCGGCGATGCTTCTGAACTGAAAGCGCTGTTTGCCAATGTGTAAATGGTAAATTCGATTTTTGATTTATTTGTTCGTTTACTGTGTTTATTTCTATTTATCCAATACAGTTGTCGCATGATGTTTTCCCTTCAACATAAACTTTTTACTTTGTTCAATAGCATCCATTACTTTTTCTAAAATCACCTCAATACTTTCTTCATAAGTAAATATAAGTGGCTCTTTAAAATTAACACTGAGCAGCGTACCTTTCTTTTTAAATTTTAATCCTTTTTTATTAAAAGCCCGCCAGAATCCACTGATAACAACCGGCACCACGATTGGTCTATCATGTTTTATAATAAATGCTGTTCCTTTTCTTCCCGGTGCAAATGGCTTCGTAGTTCCTTGCGGGAAGGTAATGACCCAATTATTTTCTAACGCTTTGGAAATATTTCTTGTGTCGCCCGTTTCCAATCCACGCCTTACTTCTTTTCCTTCAGATCGCCAGGTTCTTTTTACCGTAATTGCGCCACCCCATTTGAAAAATCTGGTGAGCCAACTACTTTTCATCGTTTCTGCAGCGGCTACAAAAAATACTCTCGTAAAAGGATTTATTAAATAGTAAGGAATGCCCAATTTATTTATTTTTCGCCATTTCACTGCGCAAAAAATATGAAGAAAAGTGATGACGTCTGCAAAATATGTCTGATGATTGCTTACAAAAAGGACATTTTTTCTGGGAAGGTTCTGAATATTTTCTGTGCCGGTAATTTTTAATTTATTAATCCAAACAAGGCCCGGATAAGTGACCACCCCAATAATAAAATAAACGATTGATTTTATAAGATGAGTTTGTTGTAAACTTTTAATCCATTTCTTCATTCACTTTATTTTAATAGGCAATTGCTTTGCAATTTAATAATTAGCGGTTAATAACAAAAACGGATTTGTTGGCATGGAATTTACTGAGAATTCTAAAAATATAATCATGAAAAAACTTATTGGAATTCTCATCATGGCATTCTCTTTTTGTTCAAACAAATCAGATGCCCAGATTCAACGAGGAAATGTTTTAGTCGGGGGTGACATAGCCAATCTGAAATATGACCTAGGTGGTGGCGGAGCCTTCCAGGCAACTGTAGATCCAAAAATTGCTTTTTTTCTGAGGGATAATGTGGCTTTAGGCGCTTACATTAATTTTGGTTTGGCAACAGCAAAAGGATCAGGTACTACAACTAATTATGGTGTCGGAGCTTTGGGAAGGTATTACATTAATGATTCTACTACGAATATATTAAAGCATGGCCGCTTATTTTTTGAAGGAAACGTAGGAATAGAAGGAATAAGCGCTTCAAATGGAGCTAATACGACCGGCCTGGGAATTGGAATCGGCCCGGGTTATTCCTATTTCATTACCCCGAATATTGGTTTGGAAACTTTATTGAAATACACTGGAATTGTTGGTTTCGGAAGCCAGGCATATACAAGCAGCGTGAATCTGGGAATTGGTTTTCAGATTTATCTTTCCAACCGAAACGCACGAACTATTATTAATGAGGTTCAGTAATTATTTACTTTAAAATATTATCAGAATCATTTTTAAAAATCACAAGTCATACTTTATTTTTAAATTTATCATAACCTTACTTCATATTTCTATCCTGTAATACTCTTAATTTATCGTATTTTAAAGTGTATTTTCCTACCTTTGCAGTCCTAAAAAAAATTTAGGATTTAAAAAAGGTATTTATTCATTAACTAAAATGCTGATAAGCAGGATCCCATAACCGGAATACAGCAACAAAAAATTTACCTGCGGAAACAAAATGGATACAGAAAATAATGAAACAAGCCAGGAACAGTCGGAAACTCAGGAAGCTTTAGCAATCCCGAAACCTCAGGGTGGCATCGAAGGCGTTCCTTTTCCAGATTTTCCCGACACAGAATCAACAGTGGCCGCGACGGAGCCTCAGCCAACGGATGAACAGGTTCATGAAGAAGCACTTTCTTCTGCTCATGATGACTTTGACTGGAGCATTGACAAAAGAAATGTAACTTCCTACAACACTTCTGAAAGAGAAAAGTACGACGAAGTTTACGACAAAACTTTTAAGCAGATCAACGACAATGAAATGGTGAATGGCACTGTAGTAGCCATGACCAAAACAGATGTGGTGATCAATATTGGTTTTAAGAGTGATGGATTAGTTGGATTGAATGAATTCCGTGATATTCCCAATCTTAAAGTGGGCGATGAAGTGGAAGTAATGGTAGCGGAAAAAGAAGATAAAGAAGGCAACTTGCACCTGAGCCGAAAACAAGCCCGCACAACTCGTGCATGGGAAAAAATTGTTGAAATGCATAAGAGCGGAGAGATCCTAACCGGTCTTGTTACCAGCAAAACCAAAGGCGGCCTTATTGTGGACGTTTTCGGAATGGAAACATTTTTACCTGGTTCTCAGATTGACGTTAAACCTGTTACTGATTACGACCAGTTTGTTGGAAAAACAATGGAATTTAAAGTGGTGAAAATTAATGAAGCCATTAAGAATGCGGTTGTTTCTCATAAAGCGCTTATTGAAAGCGATATCGAACAACAACGTGCAGAAATTATCGGAAAATTGGAAAAAGGACAGGTTCTTGAAGGAACGATTAAAAACATTACTGATTTCGGTGCATTCCTCGACCTTGGCGGCTTAGACGGATTATTATATATCACTGATATCAGCTGGGGACGTATTAATCATCCAAGCGAAGTTTTGAAACTTGACCAAAAACTGAACGTGGTAGTTCTTGATTTTGACGATGATAAAAAACGCATCAGTCTTGGTTTAAAACAATTAACTCCGCATCCGTGGGATACATTGCCTGAAAATATTAAAGAAGGCGAAATTGTAAAAGGAAAAGTGGTAAATATTGAAGATTACGGTGCATTTTTAGAAATTTATCCAGGCGTAGAAGGATTGGTTCACGTGAGTGAAATTACCTGGGCAAATACTCCGATCAATGCAAAAGAATTCTTTAAATTAGGCGATGAATATGAAGCTAAAATTGTAACGCTTAGCAAGGAAGATCGCAAGATGAGTCTTTCTATCAAACAAATGACTGAAGACCCATGGAATAGTATTGAGCAGCAATTTCCTGCCGGAAGCAAGCACAAAGGTTTGGTGAAAAACATAACTCCTTATGGTGTTTTTGTTGAACTTTCTCCAGGCATTGGCGGCATGATTCATATCAGCGACCTTAGCTGGTTGAAACGCTTCAGCAACCCGAATGAATATACTAAAGTCGGCGAAAGTATTGACGTCATCATCATGAGCATTGATAAAGAAAATCGTAAACTTCAGTTGGGTCACAAACAAATCGAAGAAGATCCATGGAATTCTCTTGAAGAAACTTTCCCTGTGGGAAGTATTCACGAAGGTACTGTTACACGC
>JBEPVG010000060.1:0-8771 GCA_041691175.1 Chitinophagaceae bacterium | reverse complement strand
GATATGCTGTTGACAACGGCGCTCAGGTCATAAGCATGAGCTTTGGAAAAGATTTTTCACCTGAAAAAAGTTGGGTGGATGATGCAGTGAAATATGCGCATTCTAAGGATGTACTATTAGTTCATGCGGCTGGTAACGATCATAAAAATATTGATACTGCCGATAACTTTCCTAACCCCATTTTTGAGGGAAATAAAGGAAGAGCGACCAATTTCATCACTGTAGGCGCAAGCGGAGATGCTACAAATGGCGGCTTTACTGCAAGTTTCAGTAACTACGGTAAAAATTCTGTTGATGTATTTGCGCCAGGTGTAAATATTTATTCAACTCTTCCAGGGAATAATTATGGCAATTATTCGGGAACGAGCATGGCAGCACCAGTTGTGGCAGGCGTTGCAGCATTAATTCGCGAATATTTTCCCGATTTAAGTGCTGTACAGGTAAAACAAGTGATTGATAAATCTGTTTCCGAAGAAACTGGTAAAGTAAAATTGCCCGGTACTGATGACCTGGTTAATCTTTCAGCTATTTCAAAAACAGGCGGCGAAATAAATGCTTTTAATGCTGTGAAACTTGCTTCCACAATGAAAGGAGATAAAAATAGTGAAACAGAAATACTTCCAAAATCAAAAATGGAACGTAAAAGAAGAGATTAAAAGTAGATTTTAATAAAGTGAAAAGCCTCGCAATAATAAAAATTCTGCGCGGCTTTTATATCTGCCATTTCCCCAAAATAATTTTGCAAAATTGCCTCATAGTAAAGCAATAAATAATTCGAATTCTTGTTTTTTAGAAAATAAGATTTGATAAGGAATTTGATATTTAAGAGATTAGTTCAATTTTTAATTATTGTACTTTTGACATAATTCTCTTATTTAAAAATCAAAACAATGGACTCGAAAAATAGTAACATCGGAATTTATGCACCTCACTTTTATAATTACATAAAACTGGTTGAAAATGAAGATTTGAAGTCAGTTTTAAATGAACAATCAAAAGAATCTGAAGAGTTTTTTAATACCATACCGCAGGAGAAATATCATTATAAATACGGCGAAGATAAATGGTCGATCAAAGAAGTTATTCAACATATCATAGATACAGAAAGAGTTTTCAACTATCGTGTTTTAGCATTTGCAAGGCAGGATATTCACACACTTCCTTCTATGGATGAGAATAGTTATACAAAAAATTCAAGAGCGGATAGTAGAATTTGGCAGGATTTAATTAATGAATTTATTGCAGTTAGAAACTCAACGATTTCTCTTTTCAATAGTTTTTCTTCAGAACAATTAGATGCAGTTGGGAAATCAGGAGATTTTGAAATGAGTGTGAAGGCCTATGGATATACAATTGCCGGCCATCTAGCGCATCACATCAATATCCTTAAAGAAAGATACGGCGTTTAATTTTTATAAAACCTCTCCAATAAACTTTTCAATTGAAAATATTTTCCGTTTCTCAAATAAAAAATTGGGATCTATTCACAATCGAAGTTGATTCTGTAAAATCTATTGATATCATGGAACGAGCTGCTACAACTTGTTCCAATTGGATAATAAAACATTTTAAGAAAAATATTTCTTTCAAAATATTTTGTGGAAAAGGAAACAATGGTGGTGATGGATTGGCAATTGCCCGGATTCTATCATCAAAAAAATACGACGTTTCTGTTTTTATTTTAGAAAATAAAAATACCGGATCTTCTGATTTTGAAATTAATTTAAAGAGATTAAAAAAAACATCAGTTAAAATTTATTTTTTAGAAGATGAAAAATTATTTCCTGTATTATCAATGGACGAAATAATTATTGATGCCATATTTGGAACAGGATTAAATAAAAGGCCACGCGGATTAGTTTCAACATTGATTAATTATATTAATGGGAAAGCTAAAAACGTAATATCCATAGATATTTCCAGCGGTTTGTATGCAGATAAAAATTCAGTTGGAAATGCGATTATCAAAACAACTTATACACTCACATTTCAAAATCAGAAATTAGCTTTTTTGATGCCAGAGAATGAATCATTTGTTGGTGAGGTAATTTTATTAAATATTGGGCTTTCAAAAGAATTCGAAAAAAAGGAAAAAGCACAGTTTGAATTTATTGATAAAAATGTAGTTGAAAATATTTATGTTTCCAGGAATAAATTTTCCAATAAAGGTGATTTCGGGTACGCCTGCCTGTTATGCGGAAGTTATGGAATGATGGGGGCTGCAGTACTTAGTGCCAGGGCATGTTTACGAAGCGGCGTTGGTAAACTCAATTGCTATATTTGTGAAGCGGGATATAATATTTTACAAACTTCCGTGCCGGAAGCAATGTGCAAAGTTTTTGGAGATAAGTTTTTGAAAGAGGTAAAAGGTTTTAGTGATTTTGATATAATAGGAATTGGACCAGGAATTGGAAAATATTCCTCTCATAAGAAAATGTTGCAGGAGTTATTTTCTAATTTTAAAAAGCTTTTAGTTATCGATGCAGATGCTTTAAATGTATTAAGTGAGAATAAATCTTTGTATAAATCAATCCCTCATAACAGTATTCTCACTCCGCATCCAAAAGAGTTTGAAAGATTATTCGGAGAAACAAATTCGGATTTCGACAGAATAAACCTTGCCTTATCAAAAGCAAAAGAATTGAATATTTTTATTGTTTTGAAAGGACATTATACTTTTATTGCTACACCCGATAATAGAGGATATTTCAACTCCACGGGAAACGCAGGAATGGCTACAGCCGGCGCAGGTGATGTTCTTACAGGAATAATTACGGGGTTGTTAGCACAAAGATATTCTTCTTTGAACGCCGCCATTTTCGGCGTTTATATTCATGGGCTTGCCGGCGATATTGCTGCAAAAAATATTTCAAAAGAAGCATTAATTGCAGATGATATTGTTGAAAATCTAGGAAATGTTTTTATTGGATTTTCATCGAAATGAAAGTTTTCTTGTCGTTCGAAATAAGTCTTAAAATTAAACACTAACATTAAAATCTCTCAGCGCTTCATTCAAACTGGTTTTTTTATCGGTGCTTTCTTTTCTTTTTCCGATGATCAATGCGCAACTTACATTGTATTCTCCAGCAGGAAATTTCTTCAAATAGCTTCCTGGAATAACCACACTTCGGGGTGGAATAACTCCTTTGGTTTCTATCGGTTCATTTCCACTTACATCTATTATTTTAGTTGATTGTGTTAACACAACATTGGCGCCAAGAACGGCTTCTTTTTCCACACGAACTCCTTCTACCACAATGCATCGGCTTCCAATAAAACAGCCATCTTCAATGATTACAGGGCTTGCCTGCAAAGGCTCCAAAACGCCACCAATACCTACGCCACCACTGAGATGTACGTGTTTTCCAATCTGGGCGCAACTTCCAACGGTAGCCCACGTATCCACCATTGTTCCTTCATCTACATAAGCACCAATATTTACATAGCTCGGCATTAAAACCACATTACGTGCAAGATAACTTCCGTAACGCGCGATGGCGTGAGGAACTGCGCGAACACCCAAATCTTTATAATTTTTTTTCAATTTCATTTTATCATAGAACTCGAAAGGAGGTAATGAATAAGTTTCCATTTTTTGAATTCCAAAATATAAAAGGATTGCCTGTTTTACCCACTCATTTACTTTCCAAAAATTCTCTGGTTCCTTATTAAAAGAAGTTTCATGAACCGGCTCGGCAGTTCTTAAATTACCTTCATCAATTTTATCAATCACATTGCGGATTGCATCAGTATAAGTTTCATCTTTAAGCAGTTCGCGATTGTTCCAAACTTCATTGATCAATTTTTCTAAGTCCATATCTTTCTTTTAGTTTTTACAAATATAATTACATGGGTAGAATTTGTTTATTTAAAATAAAAATCACTTTTTTCGGTTGTTTACTCGACACTTCCAAATAAGAATTCTCCTTTTTTGTTTGTTTACTGAGCTACATTCCAACAAAGTTCATTTACTTTTGAACAACCTACAATTATAGAAATCCAGGGAAAAAAGCAAAATGAAAATAAGCGGTTTTACATTTTCAAAAAATGGCACCAAACTTTATTATCCTGTCAAAGCTTCCATCGAATGCCTGCTACCTTTGGTTGATGAATTTATAGTTGTACTTGGTGATTGTGATCAAGATGATTTTACCGAACAGGAAATTCGTAGCATTCAATCTGATAAAATAAAAGTCATCCATACTGTCTGGGATTTACAAAAATATTCGAATGGACAGGAATACGCTCACCAGACAGATATTGCAAAGGCTGCATGCACAGGCGATTGGCTGTTTTATATCCAAAGCGATGAGGTAATCCACGAAAAATATTTACCGTTAATAAAAGAAAATTGTGAAAAATATTTGAATGATCCTGAAGTGGAAGGATTTCTTTTTAAATACAAACATTTCTGGGGTGATTATGACCATTACCACGTGTCACATGCATGGTATCCGCAGGAGATCAGAATTATCAGGAATGACCCTGAAATACACTCGTGGCGCGATGCACAATCATTCAGAAGAATGCCAGGCTTTGATGGTTCTGATTATTATAAAAAAGAAAACACATTTAAATTAAATGTGGTAGAAATTGATGCTTATATATTTCATTATGGTTTTGTAAGACCGCCATTTTTAATGCAGAAAAAAAGAAAAAATCATAACACCAATTATGCCGGGCAAAAATCAACAAATAGTATTTTTAAAAATGAAGATCAGCTTTTTGATTATGGAGATTTAAGTAAAATAAAAGTTTATAAAGAGACCCATCCTTCATCAATGAAAAATTTTATAAATCAATTTAATTGGAAAAATCAACTGCGTTATAAATCAAACAAAGGAAAAGCCAAATTGCAAAAGCATGAAAAATTGAAATATCGGGTGTTAACTTTTATTGAACAAACATTTTTTAATGGAAGGATTTTATTTGGATTTAAAAACTACAACCGTCTCTCAAAAAAGTAAATTCTTTAATAAATCAGATGACTGATAAAGCAACTTTTAATTCCAAAAAACGCATGCCATCCCCGGATGCTTTGTTTAGTATTTTAATACCAACCTGGAATAATCTTCGGTATCTTAAATTATGTATCAGCAGCATCAAAAGAAATTCTTTTTATAAACATGAAATAATCATTCACGTTAACGAAGGAGCTGATGAAACGCTTGCCTGGATTGAAGGACAGTCCGACTTGTCCTATACATACAGTTCAAAAAACATAGGTGTTTGTTACGCGCTTAATTATTGCAGCAAATTTGCAACCACCGATTACATTTTGTATTTGAATGACGATATGTATGTTTGCCCCGATTGGGACAAATATCTTTATGAAGAAATCAAAAAACTTCCCCATAATAACTTTTTTCTTTCAGCTACAACGATAGAACCAAACGCCCAAAGTAAATGTTCTATTGAAAAAAATTTTGGCTTAAATATCGATGAATTTAAGGAAGAGTCGCTTTTAGCAGAATTCAATTTGCTTCCAATGGAAGATTGGCAGGGCGCTACCTGGCCGCCAAATATTGTGCACAAAAGTATTTGGGAATTGGTGGGAAAATACAGTGTTGAATTTTCGCCCGGAATGTATTCTGATCCGGATTTTTCCATGAAGTTATGGAAAACGGGTATTAGATTATTTAAAGGTGTTTCAAAAAGCAGGGTTTATCATTTCGGATCTGTGTCGGTAAAAAAAATTAAAACGAACAAAGGTTATTATCAGTTTATATCAAAATGGGGAATGACCTCCGGAACTTTTTCCAAATATTTTTTAAAAAGGGGGAAGCCATTTGATGGACCTTTAGAACAAATGGAATTACCTCTTTTAATAAAAATAAAGTCAGTAATAAAACGATTTATGGCAATCTTCTTAAATCACTAATAAAACATTTACAAATCTCAAATGCACACGGAGCTTTAATTTTAAGAATATAATTTTTAGAAATAACCACAAAAAAATAAATGCAGAAGATCCTTTTAATACAAACAGCTTTTACAGGCGATGTGGTTTTGGCGACGGCACTCCTCGAAAAAATTCATCAGTTTTATCCTGAAGATAAAATTGATTTTTTATTACGAAAGGGAAATGAAGATTTATTAAAAGGCCATCCTTTTTTGCATGAGGTTTTAATCTGGAACAAAAAAAAAGATAAACTGAAAAATTTATTTCAATTATTAAAAATTATCAGGCGAAAAAAATATGATAAAGTAATCACTTTGCAAAGATTTGCATCAACAGGAATTCTAACAGGCTTTTCAGGTGCGAAAGGGCGGATTGGTTTTGATAAAAATCCTTTCAGTCTTTTATTCACAAAGAAAATTATTCATCATTTTCAAAATGGGGTTCATGAAGTAGTAAGAAATAATAAACTGATTGAAGATTTTACAGATGGATCATTCAACAAGCCAAAATTATATCCAACAAAAGAAAATGAATTGGACATATTTCCTTATTCACAAACCTCATTTGTTTGTATGATGCCCGCCAGCATTTGGTTTACAAAACAATATCCACAAAATAAATGGCTGGATCTGATTGATCATTTTCCAGAAAAATATACCATATATTTATTAGGAGGAAATGCAGATATAGAATTGTGTGAAAGCATCAAAGGGAAAACGATCAACAAAAAAGTAGAAGTTCTAGCGGGAAAATTAAGTTTTCTTTCATCAGCGGCTCTGATGAAACTGGCAACAATGAACTACAGCAATGATTCCGCTCCGCTTCATTTTGCAAGCGCTACGGATGCACCCATAACTGCAATATTTTGTTCAACGATTCCTGAATTTGGATTTTATCCTGTTTCTGAAAAATCATTTATTGTACAAACTGATGTAAAACTTGATTGCAAACCTTGTTCCTTGCACGGTCTGAAAGCCTGCCCATTAGGGCATTTCAAATGTGCATATACAATTGAAACTGAAAAATTATTACAAACAATTACACAATAGAATATGGCAAACTTTGAAAATGACATTTTTAATACTTTAAAAATTTTAGATTCAAATGGAATCATCCTCTACCCTACTGATACGATTTGGGGAATTGGTTGTGACGCAACAAATTCATCTGCAATTCAAAAAATTTTTCGGCTGAAAAAAAGATCTGAAAAAAAGTCTATGATTATTCTGGTGTGCGATGAAAATATGATTCGAAATTATGTTTCCAATCCTTCAGAAAAAATTCTTGATTTTATTTCAACTGCTAAAAAACCCACAACTGCCATTTTTAAAAAAGCAATTAATTTACCATTAAATCTTATTAATGAAGATGGAAGTATTGCAATGAGAATTGTAAAAGATGAATTTTGTAAACAACTTATCTATCAATTAACAAAACCTTTGGTTTCAACATCTGCAAATATTTCTGGAGAAAAATTTCCACGTGATTTTCTCGAAGTTTCTGATGCAATAAAAAACGGTGTTGATTATATTATTCAACACCGCCAAAATGATTTTTCTAAAAGTAATCCTTCTTCAATCATCAAATTGAATGGGAAAAACGAGATTGAGTTTATTCGGAAATAGGATACAGTAAAACAACAAATAACTCCAATTTATATTCTACATTTATTTGACAATTCTATATTATAGAGCAATTCCAACACCTAATTGTATCGCCTGAACTTTCCAGGTATCATCACTTTTAATATTATTCAAATCGGTAAGGCCACCTACAAATCTTCCGTAAACCCGGAACTTCAAAATATTTAATTGAACCCCTGCTGCCAATGAAAAATCGCCGGACTTAAATGCGTCTTTTCCGTTTTGTACTAAATTTTTGTTATGATCTAATAAAATCCCAAACTGAGGACCAGCCTGAATCGAAAGGAGATTGCTGATATTATAATTGAGCATGATCGGAATGGTTAAATACTTTAATTGTATTTTACTGATGTTATTAAATCCGGTAATTTGGCTAAAATTTGTTGCAGTATCGGTATTTACCTGACTCAGTAAAACTTCCGGCTGGATTGCCCATTTTTTACCACCAATAGTTGCAAAAGCGCCAACGTGATAACCAAGTGTAAATTGATCTTTAAATGAATGGCCACTAATCTTTCCGAGGTTAGCGCCTCCTTTTATTCCGAAAGTTAATGCTTGCGAAAAAAGTGAAGAAGAAACAAATAACAGCACAATGATGACAGGAATTATTTTAGTTTTCATTTTTATAACTTTAATAAAATTCGGGTTTGAAATGATATTTCCGATATTCTATATCAAAAAGTCATGCCAATTTAGTTTGGCGCACGAAATCTTCTTTTGATTTTTTAAAAAATATTTTAATTTATGAAAACTATATAATAAGAATTATGCAGTGATTAAGATTATAAAAAAATAAGTTTCAAATAAAATCTATTCTCTATGGAGATATAAATAATTGCACTTTGTATCAAAAAAGAGTTAGCCCGTTTTTAATTTATTTCTTACTTTTCCAGATAATTAAAATTGATCCTAAACAATTATAAACGATTTAATATTAATTCTTTATTTTTCATTCTTTTTAAACCAAAAAACTCCGCAGAAATACGATGAGTAGTTTATTTATAACGAAGCCTGTCAGCCATCTGATGCATGAAGCAGGTGAATCGCAAAACACACTAAAAAGAACCTTGGGCGCCGGAAACTTAATTGCCCTGGGAATTGGAGCTATTATTGGCGCTGGATTGTTTGTAAGAACCGCTGCAGCAGCAGCCCAACACGCAGGCCCATCTGTAACTTATGGTTTTGTAATTGCATCGTTGGGATGCGCTTTTGCAGGATTATGTTAT
>JBEPVG010000059.1:0-8798 GCA_041691175.1 Chitinophagaceae bacterium | reverse complement strand
CTCTTCGCCTGGTTTTTTTATGCCTCTTTTATGGAGTAGTAAGAATACGATAGTAAAAAGATCATTTTTTATCATAGTAAATTTACTATATTTACATCGTACAATTACCTGATTTTTTCACGTTAATTTACGTACTTTTTCTTTTGAAACGCTTTACAGTACTGCATTTCAGCGAAAATACATCAATTAAATTTAAAAATAAGTAGTTGTCCAGGATTTTTATTTGAGTGAAGTTAGCTGACTGATTACTCGAATAAACCGCTTTAAAAAACGAAAAAATTACAATTATGACAAAAAATGCACTCGAAACCAAGAGTCTTGCCGAAGTAGGCGAAGACATTGGATTAGCTGAAGGCGCTCAACTGGTGAAGAACTTCAGAGAATCCAATCCAGATGCTACCCCAGGTTATTACATTGGACGTAACATTATTGATCAAATTTTAAATCAGCCGGGTTGCGTAGGAATTAACTTCCGTAAATGCCTTTCAGAAAATAATGAAGAACATTTAGTCTACACAGGTGTTGATGCAGACGGAAAAGATATTCTTACTTATTCAGTAGTTACTACAGCTGGTGATATTGAAAAACAAGATGGTATAGTTGCTGATAAGATCATTATTGATTGGACCATTTGGACAAATCCGAAGGGTGGTAATACAACTAATAACTAATTCTTTTTTAGTATTTACAATAAAATGTAAAATATGTAGTTATATTTGAAGTAAATTGTAACTGCTATTTTTAGAACATTATTATATACAGGAATTTTTTCTACAACACTACCTTTAGTGTTTTTTTTACTATTCAAGCGAAAGAGTAGAGAAAAAGCACTAAGGGTAGTTTTATTTTATATACTTTATTGTATTATAAATGAAGGGATGAGTTTTTATCTTCAGAGCTTTGGATCTCCCAACACAGTTTATTTATTTCTACTCTTTACGATTGTAGAATATTCTTTCTTTTGTTACTTCATTTATATAATACTTCCGAAGGGTTCAATCAAGAAAGCTGTTCCATTTTTATGGATTGGGTTTTTATTGTTTGCGGGTATAGATTATGCATTTTTTAGTAAGACCTATGAATTTGATTCAATAGCATCAGGCATTGAATCTATTATTGTTTTGATGCTTTGCATCTATTATCTTTTTTCCCAGGTAAAAGGATCGAATAATCTGATGATTTATTCCACATTTAATTTCTGGGCTGTGATTGCTTTTCTCATTTATTTTTCGGGTACTTTTTTCCTCTATTTAATGACCGAGAGAATGATGGATAGTCCTTCATTTCAAAAAATGTATTTTGTCATCAATAACTCCTTTAATATCCTGAAGAATCTGTTGCTTTGTGTTGCAATGACCATGAGATTAAATTCAGTAAAGCAACAAAAAAGCGTTATTCCGGATTTGGATGATGATTTTTATATTCAAAAACATAATTAATTAACCAAACTAAATGTTTTTTTTACAGGTTAAAACTACTTTAGGCTTTTCCAGCATATTACTTTTGGGCACGCTTGGAATGTTTTTTATGGCGATCACTTTGGTCTCCATTGTAGTATTTCACCAACGTCGCGTAATCAGATTTAATAAGCAAATTCAGAAAATGGAAGAAGAAAAGCAACAAATGTTGTTGCGCGCTTCTATCCAATTTCAAGAAGAAGAGAGACAAAGAATTGCTGCGGATCTTCATGATGATGCAGGGCCTCTTTTGGCGACTGCGAGGCTTTACTTAAATGAAAATTTAATTCACCAGGAACCAGCAGTTCAACTTCAGGCAATCTTTAGTGCCAAACAAATTATTGATGATAGTATTCAATTGATCAGGAACATTTCTCACAGTCTGATGCCGCCGACCTTGAAAAATTTTGGCCTAGAAGCAGCGATAAAAGACTTGTTTGAAAAGATTAATGGATCAGGCGTTATCAATGCAAGCGCGCGCTTTCATGATAACCGTCAGCGGTTGAATGATGAACAGGAGTTGTTGATTTTTAGAATCTTACAGGAATTAGTGACAAACATAATAAAACACAGCAGTGCAGGTTTCATTCATCTTACTCAAAATGCGCAGGGAAATATTGTTTACTTTCGCATTCATCATGATGGTAAAGGAATCCTGCAAAAGGATTTTGAAAAGATGGAACATGATTCAACGGGATTGGGTTTAAAAAATATTCAAAGCAGGATAAGAGTGTTGAGAGGAAAAATATTTTTTGAAATAGACAACACCCACACATATTACAAAGTAACCATTGAAGTACCCCGGGAACCAATAAAATAATTTGTTGTATCTTATATTTTTTTCGATTATCTTTTGCCTTTAAGCTATTAAATATGACCCCCGATATTATCAATGTAGCCATTGCAGATGATCATAAAATTTTCAGGAAAGGAGTAATTCTTTCTTTAAAAGCTTATCATAATATTAGATTTATGTTAGAAGCTGAAAATGGTGAAGAATTGATTAAAGGCATTGAACAGGAACAACCTGATATTGTTTTAATGGATTTAAAAATGCCAATTAAAGACGGAATTGAAACGACGAAATATCTCAATAAACATTTTCCTGAAGTCAGAATCATAATACTTACTATGTTTGAAGATGAGCGTTTTGTAGGCCATCTTATGGATAGTGGTGCAAATGGTTATTTACTTAAAAGTACTGAGCCGGCAGAAATAAAACAGGGTATTATGGATGTAATGACTACTGGGTTTTACCTAAATAATTTTGTAAACCGGGTGTTGATAAAAAAGAATTATGCAAAGCAAAAATTCAATCCAAATTTAAATAATCAAATTGTTGTAAGCGAAAGAGAAAAGGAAGTTCTTTCATTAGTTTGTATGGAATATACCGCTCATGAAATTGCCCAAAAAATGGAAATTAGTGCACGAACGGTCGAAGCAATTAAAGACAGATTAATGGAGCGTTTCGGAGTTAAAAATTCGGTTGGGCTCGTCTTTTTTGCTATGAAAAATTCCTTAATTGATTAGTCAAATTTAGATTTAAATTCAAAACTCCATATCCGGTATTTCCCCTTCAATAATAAGTTTTCCACTGGTTTTATTTTTTATTTCTTCCACTGAAACGCCAGGAGCTTTTTCTAATAACCTAAATCCGTCATCTGTTACTTCAATTACGGCAAGATTCGTTACAATTTTTTTTACACATTTTATTCCGGTTAGGGGAAGCTGACATTTTTTTAATAATTTAGATTCCCCTTTTGGATTGGTATGCATCATAGCCACAATAATATTTTTAGCACTAGCCACCAGATCCATTGCTCCGCCCATTCCTTTTACCATTTTTCCAGGAATTTTCCAACTTGCAATATCTCCGGTTTCGCTTACTTCCATTGCACCCAGAACGGTTAAATCTACTTTTCCTGCGCGTATCATTCCAAAACTCATTGCGCTGTCAAAAAAAGCAGAGCCAGGGAGAGTAGTGATAGTTTGTTTTCCGGCGTTGATAAGATCGGCATCCTCCTCTCCTGCTAATGGGAAAGGCCCCATTCCTAATAATCCGTTTTCAGATTGAAGCGTTACATTTATTCCTTCGGGAATATAATTAGCAACCAATGTTGGAATTCCTATTCCGAGATTTACATAATAACCATCTTTTAATTCTTTTGCTATTCGTTGTGCTATTTGATTTTTATCTAACATAAATAATGTGAAAATTGACAATGTGAAAAGGTGCAAATGGAAACAATTTTCCAATCTGCTAATTTTCTAATTTCTTACTGTCCTTTGTTCAATTCTTTTTTCAAAAACATTTCCTTTAAAAATGCGATTTACATAAATTCCCGGAGTATGTATTTCATTTGGATTCAAATCGCCTGCATCCACTAATTCTTCAACTTCTGCGATGGTAATTTTTCCTGCCATTGCCATCATGGGATTAAAATTTCTTGCAGTTTCTTTATAAATCAAATTTCCGGATGTGTCACCTTTCCATGCTTTTACTAATGCAAAATCTGAATCAAATGCATATTCCAATAAAAATTCCTTCCCTTTGAATGTTCTCGATTCTTTTCCTTCAGCTACTTCTGTTCCAACGCCTGCGGGTGTAAATATTGCAGGCATTCCATATCCGGAAGCCATGCATCTTGTAGCAAGCGTTCCCTGCGGAATTAATTCTACTTCAAGTTCGCCACTCAGTAATTGCCTTTCAAATTCTGAATTTTCACCCACGTAAGACGCAATCATTTTTTTTAATTGCTTCTTTTTCAACAACAATCCAATTCCAAAATCGTCAACGCCGGCATTATTAGAAATACAGGTAAGATCACTTACTTCTTTTCTTACCAAAGCAGTAATGCAGTTTTCGGGAATGCCACACAACCCAAAGCCACCAAGCATTATAGTACTTCCATTCTCAATATCGTGAAGTGCATCATCGGCATTTTTAAAAACTTTATTCATCTAAAATTATTTTTTTTTGTGGATGAGGTCCGTGTTTTTCCTTCAATCGCAAAGTATTTTCTCTTTCTTTTTGAACATACAAGCTATCAAAGATAAGCTTTAATGCATCCGGATGTTGGACATACCAATTGTAACTTTTATTAAAGTTTGAAGAATCTGTCTTATGAATTTGAAATATTTTTTTAGATAATGATTTTATTTGGACAGCGGCATTAACAGAAGAATCTTTTAGTACCATTTCATTCGCCAGCGCTTGTGCTCGCATTACATCCCACAAAATGCTTTGCATTTCCTTTGGTTGAATAATAGTGGAAGGCGTTTCGTTTCCTGAATTACAGGAAAAAAATACCACGAAAAAAAAAAAGAAAATAAAAGGTTTCATTATTTTAATTGATCCTCATACTTTGTTGCTGAAGAAACGTCAAGCCTTTTTAAAAAATCTAAAGCTTTAGCTTTATCTGCAGGATTTGCTTTTGAAAAAATCTGAATTAATTCCTGCGTTTTCGCCTGAAAAAAGAATTGCAGAATCATCGTGTTTGCATTTTGAATATTGAAAGTGTTCAACAAATTTAACACGTTTAATATTTGTGTTCTTGCGGTTGCTTCCTGATCATAAAGTTTGTCCATTCCCATCCGGTAATAATCATAAATAGCGTCATGAAAAATGGTGTATTTGTTATTAAGTAAATTTTCTGCTAACCAATACCTGTTGCGGATTCCATCAAATGCTTTCCATCCGGAAATGGTTCTTCCTTCGGGCGCATTATTAATAATATTTTGTGCCTTTTGAAAATAAACATTTCCACCTCTAGGCGAGAATGAATCATAATCAAAACCAAGAATCATATCAATCCAATACGCAAAAACAGCAGTAAGATTTGACACAAGTGGATCAGTCCCAGAAACTCTGGTATCATTAAATTCTAATTGTTGAAATTCAACGTATTTAAAAACCACATCATTATCCTGATAATTGATAACCGGAGAAACGTAAGAAGCATTGAAAACCGGGCGGCCAGATTGAATGGTTAATGACGCTTTGTAAACATCCGGATCTCCAGTGGATTCAAGATTTAATAAAAGACTGCAATCGATTTTTTCGTTTGCGCTATAAGTGTCGGAACTCCATTTTCTATTATTGACAAAATCATTAAGAGCGGTTTGTAATGTTTGAAAAGCTTTTTTATCTACATTATTTCCCACACGATTACTGATCACACTCACTCTCGCACGTAATTCCTGTGCATGGAGAGTTGAAGTAAAAAAAGCACATAAAAAAAACAGGAATATTTTATTCATTTCTATAATGGATAATAGTATTTACGACATCAACCGCAACTTCTCTTTTTGATTTTGCAGGAAATTGATATTCTTTTTTATTCTTATCAAAAATAGTGATTTTGTTTGTATCAAATCCAAAGCCCGCTCCATCATCTTTTAATGAATTCAATACAATAAGATCTGCATTTTTTTTTGATAATTTTTTTAAGGCATTCTCTTTTTCGTCATTTGTTTCTAAAGCAAAACCAACCAGTGTTTGCGCATTTGATTTTAACCTTCCTGCTTCAAAAAGAATGTCTTTCGTTTTAATTAATTCAAGAGAAAATTCGTCATTTTCTTTTTTTATTTTTCTGTCGCTTTTATTTTTTGGCGTATAATCTGCAACAGCAGCAGCCATAACGATAATGTCAAAAGATTCAAAATTTTCTATACAGGCTTCAAACATTTCTTGCGCAGTATTTACTCTTTTGGTTTGTATTTTTTTTTCAATTTCAATTTGTACCGGGCCTAAAACTAATTTTACATCAGCACCTCTTGACAATAATTCTTCTGCAATCGCCACTCCCATTTTCCCGCTGGAATTATTGCCTATAAACCGAACGGGGTCGAGCGCTTCATGTGTTGGACCTGCGGTGACCAATGCCTTTTTATCTTTCAGATCTGAGTTTTTTGAAAAAGAATCTTCCAGGTATTTCAAAATTTCTTCCGGTTCCGCCATTCTACCTTCTCCTTGAAGTCCGCTGGCAAGGGCACCATTATTTACTGGTAAAAACAGGTTTCCATTTTGTTTTAGTTCCAGAATATTCTTTTGAGTAGCAGGATGATGCCACATATCTTCATCCATTGCGGGCGCGATTATAACGGGGCATTTGGATGATAGGTAAACAGCAAGCAAAAGATTATCGCAAATTCCGTTGGCCATTTTTGCGATGGTATAGCAGGAAGCAGGCACGATAAGCATTGCATCAGCCCAGCGGCCAAGAAGTACATGATTTGCCCATGTATCTTCCTCAAATAAATCGGTAAGAACCTTATTTTTTGAAAGTGTGGAAAATGTAAGCGGGGAAACAAAATCTTTGGCGCCATTGGTCATAATCACTTTTACTTCAGCGCCGGCTGTTACCAGTAAACGAACAAAAAATACAGATTTGTATGCAGCAATACTTCCAGTGATGCCAAGCAAAATTTTTTTTCCTTTAATCACGATAACACAATTTATTTTGAAAGATACTATTAATTAAAAATGGCGGAACAACCCGCCATTAAAATTATCATTTCTTATGAAAGGATATCATATTATTAATCAAAAAGATTGTCTTCGTTTCTGCGGTAATAAATTTTATCTTCCATAAATTCAGCAGTGGCCAGAAGCGCCGGATTTGGCATTCTTTCGTAAGCCTTTGAAATTTCAATTTGTTCTTTATTTTCATGAATTTCTTCGAGACTGTCTGTATGGCTTGCAAATTCTTCTAATTTATTATGCAATTCTTCTTTTATAGCAATATTGATCTGATTGGCTCTTTTAGCGATCACAGTAATTGATTCATACAAATTACCTGTTTTATTTTTTACATCAATCAGATTTTGGGTTTCAACAACATTACTGGTATTAGCGTTCTGCTGGCGTCTTAATTTGCTCATTTTGTATTTGTTTGATATTGTTTTGACTAAGGTTTTTATAATCTTCAGCTTGCTTTAATAGGTCACTCTCGGGGTAACGATCTGCAAAATCAAAATATGCTGCTGTTACCTTCGAATATCTTTCTTCTTGTTTTTCAAAGACACTCAATTTTGCAAATTCATAATAAGATTTTACAGCCATTAGCATGTAATCATCCCCTTTTTTAGATTCAGGATATGAATTTAAAAGATTGGTAAAAGCAATTCCTGCAGCCTGGTACATTTGAAGGTTGTAGTATAATTTGGCTGCCAGATAATCTTTCTCCTCCAATTTAGCCCTGCATTTTGCAATTATCTGATTTGCATCTGATACTCTTGCAGAATTTGGATAAGAGCTAATAAAACTCTGCATTATTCCAATCGCTTTAGTTGTATTGGATTGATCTAATTGAACATTTGGAGATTGTTTATAAAAAGTCAATGCATGCATATAAGCTATTTCTTCAGCCTTGCTGCTGTTTGGAAACACTCCTAAAAATCCTTGAAAAAGATTTTCAGCTTCTACATAATTTTTTTGATAATAAGAACAGTATGCGTATTTATAATACAATTCTTCAAACTTTTCTGATCCTTTAAAAACAGGGAATAATTCCTGGTATAATTGTTCAGCGTACTTGAATTTTTTATTTACATAATATTCGTCAGCTTTCTTCAACTTATATTCATAATCCGTACTTTTAAGAACTTTTGTAAACTGGCTGCTGCACCCTTCAAGCATCAGAAAAGGTACGATCAATAAAACTGCAAATAACTTCATAAAGAGCTGCAAAATTAAGTGATTTTAAACAAAAATGGATTTAAAATAAACGTGAACAAAATTGCCCTAGTTAATATTTTGATAATTGCCACAAAAAAAACCCTTCCCGAAAAATTGGGAAGGGTTTATCATTGAGCAAAAAGTATTTCTTTAATCAGCTTTTATATCAACAGTATTTGCATCACCGCCACCAACTTCGCAATTGGTAGTAATACGATCGGCGCTTATTCCTTCTTTTTCTGTAAGATAAGCTTTGATTGCATCTACTCTTTTGTTACAAAGAGCCTGTGAAGCTTTTGAAGCTGCAGGATAACCTGTTACAATGATTTTGCAATTAGCGCTGTTCTTCAATTTTGAAGCTACAGTTGCCAACATTGCTTTTGCATCACTGCTTAAGCTGTTACTTCTGTTTCTGTATGAAATGCTAGGAAGATCAGTAATGTTGCAAGCGTTAGCCTGTGCTACCATATTTTTGCAGCACTCAGGATCAGGACATTTACCAACACCATCAGCATCAACTGGTTGACATTCTGTAGGGGTAATCAATTGTTTGTCTTTGCAATCCGGAACACCATCACCGTCAGTATCTCTTGAAACACCATGACTATCAACAGGGCAACCTGCAGGAGTATTTGGCTCTCTATCAAGTTGATCAACTACAC
>JBEPVG010000058.1:0-8843 GCA_041691175.1 Chitinophagaceae bacterium | reverse complement strand
AAATCTTTCAACCATTCTTTACTACAAAACCAACAGGACAAGGAACGGGATTGGGGTTGAGTTTGAGTTATGATATTGTGAAGGCACATGGCGGGGAAATAAAAGTGGAAACAAAGGAAGGAGAAGGAACGAAGTTCACGATTCAATTACCTGTTGTCTGATTATCGGCTTAAAAAGGATTAAAAGTTTACACGGAGAAAACTTCCAAATATATTGCTCAACAACTAAAAATATCATATGAATTTTTAAATCGCAGATGAGAAAATCATTGATTCAAAAAATTGTTGTTGTATGCACACGTTGTACTAATTTCAATATTTCATAGGCTTAAATGTTTCAAAATCAATTTTAAAATAATGACCAAAAACAATCATGTACGATACGGGATAATTGCAATATTTTTTTCGACAACAATTTTTCTTTCCTGCAAGGATACCAGCAACATTCCTTTCCCGGAAAATGAATTGGGTTATACACAGCCTGTTACTGTACCTCTTGTATTTAGCGACCCCACAAAATTAAAATGGGATACGGCAAAAAAAGATGGAGTTACACCCATTGTAAAAAAATTTGACATTGAAGCCTTACCGGTTTTTCCTTATGATTCTACCGGGTTTAAACCTTTTTCCCAGGAACCGGTAGAGGTGCCTTTTGATTTTAATACTTTACCAGGGAAAGACTTTAGCCTTGATCATTTACCTGCTCAACCGCTGGAATTTAAAACAACTGCATTAGGTCAGGTTCCGACGATGAAAGCCGGAACACCGACACTGCAAAGAGGAAAGTCGTTAAGTATTTATGATTTCGGCAGATCCCACGGAATGCAGGCGAAATTAATTACCACTTTACTTAAAAGTCGTGATGGGGCTTTATGGATTGGAAGTGCAGAAGGCTTATTTCGCTATGACGGAGATCAAATCCAAACCTATATACAAGGTTCATCAACAGATGAACCTATCACTGGTATTACAGAAGATAAAGAAGGGAATATCTGGTTTATAAAAGGAGATAATATTCAGATGATAGACATCCATAAAGGCACTCTCAGCTATTCAAATAAAATTGGGTTTAATATAAATGGTTTGGATAAGATGATCACAGATGGAGCAGGCAATATCTGGGTTTATAATCTCATAGTAAGAGCAGTGAGTGTCATCGATCCGGTCGCGAAAACCTATAAAAATATTGAAGCAAAAGCGTGGCTTTCTGATTCAACTGGTTTTCAAAAAGGTAATACTCCGAGAGATCTGCAAATAGTAGAGGACGATGCTAAAAATATCTGGATTACAACCATGGCGGGTGGTGTAAATATTATTGATCCGATAGCAGGAAAAATAAAATATCTTAAAAAAACCAACGGCCTCGGTAGTGATAGCCTGACAGCGATTACTATAGATGAAAATGGGCAAGTATGGTTGGGAATGCCAGGTGGTGTAGATGCCATTGATATTAAAAAAGGGACCATAAAACATTATGGCGGTTTGCAGGGGTTTAGCAACACATTTACAATCTGGTTATTAATTGACAATAAAGGATACCTGTGGAGAAGTACCTTTAACGGAATTGAATTAGCTGATTTAAAAAATAAAATGATCCGGTATATAAATCAGGCTGGTGGGTTAATTGGAGATGTAGTTACTACTGCAGTTCAGGATAATTATAATCGTACCTGGGTGGGGACTACAACAGGATTGAACAGGATAGATCAAAATGGAGAGACAACTTATGCATTCGGCGCTGCGCAAATTATAAGCTTAAAAGAAGACGGATCGCATAATCTTTGGGTAGCTACACGAAACGGCCTTTTCATTGTAAATCCTCAAAGAAACAAAATGCATTCGCTTGACAAATCGCACGGATTAAGTGATAATTTTGTCCAGGCTTTTTGGGAGAAAAATGGTAAAATGATTGTTGCTACCGATGGAGGTTACAATATCATTGACCCAATTAATAAAACCTTATTAATGGCCGGTAAAAATGAAGGGTTGATTAATGATACCATATATGGGGCTTACCATGATGATTCAAATAACATGTGGCTTACGGGGCCAAACAAGGGCATTTTTTTATTGAATGCTACAAAAAAAATGCTTTTGCATACTGATGCTTCACTTGGGTTAAATGATGATGCAATCCTGGACGTAATGCAGGATAAGAATGGAATGATATGGCTGGCTACTCAACATAATGGAATAGATGTGATAAACCCTTCCGAAGGAACTGTAAAATACTTGAATAACCAGCCAGGATTAAAAGATACCTGTAGCAGAATGATGCTTCAGGATAAATATGGCCGCATTTGGATAGGTACTGATAAAGGAATTTATGTGGCTGATACAAAAGGTGGCACACTTACCAACATTACTACAAAAGATGGTTTGTCAAGCAATTCGGTTTTATCACTATTGGAATATAATGGTATTGTATTGGCTGGCTCTAAGAATAAAGTAAGTATGATTCAAGCACCGGAACCGGGAGATAAGTCTAACAATTGGAAAATATCTTTGCTGGATAATTCACAGGGACTTTTGAGAGAAACTACTGGATGGTCAACTGATGAGGTCACTCATGATGGAAAATATCTGTGGGGAGATGTCGGACTTACGATCATTAATAAAATCAAAGCCAGCACCGATTCTGCACAAACAAATATCACCGGATTGAGTGTGATGGGGCAACCTCAATATTTTATAGGCAATTCAAATGATTCTATTTATTCAAGGCTCTCCAAATTAAAATGGGATAGTGTTTCAGGGAGCTATAACCTTCCAGTAAATCTTACACTTCCCTACGATAAAAACTATTTGCAGTTTCAATTTGCACAAACAACTTTAAGCAGACCGGATACTGTTTTTTATACCTATGTGCTGGATGGCATCGACAAAAACTGGAGCGTGCCGCGTACAAATTCTTCCACAGAAAATTATTTAAACCTGCCTGCCGGTAAATATAATTTTAAGGTGAGCAGTAAAGGTGTTAACGGAAAATGGAGCAAGCCGGCAGAATTTAAATTTACCATCGCACCGCCGTGGTATCAAACGTGGTGGGCCTATATCATTTTTGCACTAACCGCCTTGGGTTTGCTTAGATTATATATCGTCTATCGCTCAAGAAAGCTCAAACTGGAAAACCGGATTTTGGAAGAAAAGGTGGAACACAGAACCAATCAATTGAAGGAATCATTAGAAGATCTGAAGTCAACCCAATCGCAATTGATACAATCAGAAAAAATGGCTTCGCTTGGAGAACTTACGGCAGGCATCGCGCATGAAATTCAAAACCCGTTGAATTTTGTAAATAATTTTTCGGAAGTAAATATTGAATTAACGGATGAGCTAAAAGAGCAACTGAATAAAGTAAATATTGCCCCTTCTGAGAAAACAATCATTGATCAAATAGCTGACGATATCCGTAACAACCAGGAAAAAATAAGTTTTCATGGGAAGCGAGCCGAAGGCATTGTGAAAGGAATGTTGCAACATTCAAGAGCATCTTCGGGACAAAAAGAACCAACAAACATCAATGCCCTGGCAGATGAATATTTAAGATTAAGTTACCATGGTTTGCGTGCAAAAGACAAAAGTTTTAATGCAGATTTCAAAACTGACTTTGATGAGAGCATTGGTAAAATAAATATCATTCCGCAGGATATTGGAAGGGTTTTACTCAATCTTTTTAATAATGCATTTTATGCAGTAAACGAAAAGCTCTCCTTCATTCTTCAGGACAAGATAACTCAGCCTGACATTCAATATAAACCAACAGTTTCAGTAACCACAAAGAAATTAGAAAATAGTGTGTTGATTACCGTTAGTGATAATGGAAACGGTATTCCACAAAACATTGTAGATAAAATTTTTCAACCATTTTTCACGACCAAGCCCACAGGAAGCGGGACAGGACTGGGTTTGAGTTTAAGCTATGATATTGTGAAGGCCCATGGCGGTGAATTGAAAGTCGCGTCTAAAGAAAATGAAGGAAGTAATTTTGTTATTCAATTGCCTGATTAATATTATTCGAAACCGGGTATAATTTTTTGGCTGTTACTTAGTTTTCATGCAGCCTAATTGGATATAATTTTGTAAAATATTGTTCTGGAAAAGATACTCTTAAGTGGAGTAGAAAATTACTCTTTATTAATTCTTCGTACGTGTCAAAAACTATTGCAGAAAGATCAAAAAAGTTAGGGAATAATGTTGAGGCAAAAGAAGTGAGTTTGCAATCATATTGCCTTCAGAATAAAAATATTTTAAATGAAAATCAATATCAGTAAACAAAGAAATAATGAAGATTTGAATTTTAATCATCAAAATAATTTTAAATAACGGACCTTAAGCAAAAGAGAAATTTGAAAAACGCTATAGCTTATTAAATTTATGAACAAATCCTTGCATCAATTTTTCGCAGAAGACCATCAACGTCTTGAACAATTGTTGATAAGAGCGACAGAGCGCCCAGACGAAATTAAAATGGAAGATTACCTTCAATTTCGCACGGGTTTATTGCGGCATATTAAAATGGAGGAGAAGGTTCTGTTTCCGGCAGCTAAAAAAATTAATCCTTCCATTATGGATGATATCACCCCAAGGTACAGGCTTGAGCATGGCGCGCTTACTGCATTGATGGTGCCCCCTCCTACTTCATCATTAATAAAAGTGATCAGACATGTTTTAGAAAAACATGATCTGGCTGAAGAAGAGCCGGGAGGATTGTATGATGTATGTGAGACATTAACTCACGGACAAACGCAGGATCTTTTGGATCAACTTATAAATACACCAGTGGTGCCAGTTCATCCTCCTAATCCCGCACCGATTGCAATTGAATCTGCCAGGCGTGCATTAGCAAGGGCTGGTTACGATTATGATAAAATAATCAATCAATAGGACTCTGTAAAATAAATTAGTAATCAATTCACAAGACTAAATGCAAAAAGGAATTGAGTTTATTATTCAGTTTACCAATTAGAATTAGCCATGGCTAATCGCAATTTAAAATCATGATCATTCTCAAAAAATTTTTGAAATAACGAACACTATTGAATTATCTTTATCCATAGAAAAATAATCAATAACTTTTTCATGGCATATCTAAGTTTTCTGTGCTTTTGTTTTTGTTAGCTGCAAACTAAAAAATCATATGCATTGAAATTTGAGTTCTTACCGGGCGATTTTTGAGAAAGTATTTTATACAATAAAACCATATAAGATTACTAATGCAACTTGAAAAACGTGATTAAATGAAATGTGTTGTGAGTGTTTTTGTGAATTGTTGGAGTTAAAACACTTCATTCAGGAATCTTATAAGATCCTAATAGTCAAAAATGGATGCCAAACTGTTTCCTTTCACCCTGGCTTTCGTAATACTTCTTGCAGGTTACGAGCCCACAGTTTTTGTAAGCACAAAAAAAATGGACGGAAAAATAGTGATTGCATAAAAGATAATGGCAAAGGTATACCGCAAAAAACTTTAGATAAAATCTTTCAACCGTTCTTTACTACAAAGCAAACGGGCGAAGGAACAGGTCTGGGTTTGAGCCTGAGCTATGATATTGTAAAAGTGCATGAAGGAAATTTGGAAGTGGAGAGTAAGGAAGGAGAAATTACAGAGTTTTTAATCAGTTTACCAGCATAACGGTGAAGCATACACTATAATTATAAAAAATGTGCTTTGATCTGGTTTATAAATCAGGTAATTCCTGCAAAAATTTCGTAATATCAAGATTAATTTCGTAATTAGTGCAAAAATTCGTGGGATCTAAAAAATTATTAAAAAAAACAACAATGAAAATTTTAGTTGTCGATGACGAAACTGACATGCAAACCTTATTTGAACAACGTTTCAGAAAGGAAATCAAAAACGGTGAAATGGATTTCATATTCGCCGGTTCGGGTAAAGAAGCGCTTGATTATCTCGATCGCCAGAATCATGAATTCGTGTTGATTTTATCCGACATCAATATGCCTGGGATGAGTGGCCTGGAACTGTTGGAGAAAAAAAAACATAAATACCAGGCCCCTCCACCAAAGGTAATGATGATCACCGCTTACGGCGATGAATATAATTACAACCAGGCAATAAGTCTCGGCGCTGATGATTTTCTTACCAAGCCACTTGACTTCACTGCTTTAAAGGAAAAATTAAAAACAGAATAATGGCAAAAATATTAGTCGTTGACGATGAGACAGATTTGGAAATGTTGATTAAGCAAAAATTTCGACGCCAGATTCGCGAACATCAATACGAATTTACTTTTGCTACTGATGGCAATGATGCGCTTCTTAAAATAAGCGAAAATCCAGACACTGATATTGTCTTGAGCGATATTAACATGCCGGGAATGGATGGATTAACGCTGATTGGTAAATTGAGTGAAGCGAACCCGCTGATAAAATCCATCATTGTTTCTGCTTATGGAGATATGGAAAATATCCGCACAGCGATGAATCGGGGCGCTTATGATTTTTTATGTAAACCAGTCAATTTTGAAGATTTAGACGTTACAATTCAAAAAACAATCCGCTATGTAACGCAACTTCGTGAAACCGTGGAAGCCATAAGGGAAAATAATATTTTAAAAATGTACGTGGATAAAAACGTGCTTAGTTTTATGAACAGCCGTGAATTTGAATCGTCTTTGCTGTTGAGTGAAAATATTGATGCAACTGTTGCTTTCATTGACATCTGCAATTTTACCGCAATCACAGAAAAAGAATCGGCAGATGTAGTGGTAAAATTGTTGAACCGTTATTTTGATGTGATGGTAAAAGAAATTATTGCGCAGGATGGATACATTGATAAATTTATGGGGGACGCCATCATGGCCATTTTCAGAGGAGAATTTCATCTCGACAGAGCAATTGAAGCCAGCCTTGCAGTAAGAAAGCAGGTAGAAAAATTGCCTCAACTTGCGGAAGGATTGTCCTTTTTACCAAAATTATCCATTGGCATAAACAGCGGAGAAATGATCTCCGGAAATATTGGGTCTGCCAATTTACGACGGCTTGATTATACCGTAATTGGTGATACGGTAAACACTGCACAACGCTTACAAAGTGTAGCAAAACAAGGCCAGATCGTTATTAGCGACGACTCCTACAAAAGAGTAAAAGATTCTTTTCACTGTGAAAAAATAGGTGAGGTCGAATTAAAACATAAACAAAAACCGGTAACTATTTACGAAGTTGTTGACTAGGTAAATAAAAATTACCGGTATTTGTTGATTTACGATAAATCTTTTTGGGATGGACCCTTACTATTGGTGAACAACAGTAGTGTAAAAAGTGACATCGTTAAAATCATTATCGCATCCATCAGAAGTTCTGTCTATATCTTCAAACCCTACGATTGTTTTATTTTCAGGCGTGTAATTAATTAAAACAGCATGCTTTTTAAGATTTGGATCCACCTCTGGATTTAAAGCATCATTAGAACAAAAGTGAACCGCATCATTGTTCAAGGTATGATTGGTTGAATTCCACGCATTCTGCATCAACACAAAACCTATTGAAGTGCCGGCATTAAAAGTTCCAATGTCAGCTTTATCGCCCGGTTGTAGCGGTGTCAAACTTCCCGCATTAGGAAAAATATAAGTGATTAACTGAATATCTTTAGCACTCATTGGAGGTTGATTTGTCGGATAAGTATAAAAAGCAATTGAATTTTTTTGACCTCCGTCCTGAGTTACAAAAGTGATATATACGGATGATGTTTGTTTAATAGCAATATCGGCAATTGCTGAGCTTGAAAACAATTCCGGATGCCTTTTGGTTAAGTTTACTCCGTTTGGAAGAGTTGTATCTATAAACTCAAGCATAGCGGGGGAAATAGTATCTTTTAACAAGTTATTCGGTTTCCCGGTATTATCAAAGATGCTCAACGATTGATAGGAAGTCGAAGTAAACTTTACTGGTTTTGTAACCGGGTCTTTTTTACAGGCGCCAAATGTTAGCAGCACAATAAATAATAGTACGTAATTTTTTGTTTTCATTTTCTTGTAGTTGTAAAAAAAATAATAAATGATGAGAGGTTATATTTGACTTTTCAAAAACTTTGCCATAAAGTTTTATAATAAACGAATTTTATGATCCAAAAATTATAATATAAATCTTTTTTTTGAAGAAATCTTTACTACGAATGCCAAAAATAAGCGTTCGAATTCAAATACTATTTAAATGTAAGGATAAAATGACGGTTCTTTAAAAAAATTAACTTTACCGTCTTTATATACGTCTTCAAATCTGGTAAAAAAAGATTGTCGTTTTTCTGGATCAGGAATGCTAAGTTTTGCAGTACTTGTTTTGGTATAGACTACATTAAAATCATTATTGTTTTCTATATTTCTAAATGAGAACCTTGTTATTTATTCATTTACTGTTGGTATTATACTTATTCTAAATCATTTATCATCATTATGTAAAACCAATAAGGGTATTTTTGTTTGAAAAGTCATTTTTTTGGTATGAGAAGGCTGAATGATTTTAGTAATAAAATTTCTTTTTCTGGCTATCATTATCAGCAAATCTGTTGGATGGCTTTTCAGGAATTTATTAATCCCATCCTCGGTATCATCCCTTTCAATTATGTTGAACGAATGACTGTATTTATCCCACATCAAACCTGTACTCATTTTATCCGCAATCACCTCTGCTGTTAGTTTTGAATTCTTTTTCTGAACGTTTAATATCTGAATAAATGGGCCAAATCTCTCAATCATTTTTTCAAGAATGGGGAAATGGCTTAACAATTTTTCATGGCTAAAATCTGAAGCGAGTGTAATGGTATCAATCGTTTGGTAATTGGCTTTTTTGGGGATTATCAAAAGCGGAATATCTGTTTCATTA
>JBEPVG010000057.1:0-8865 GCA_041691175.1 Chitinophagaceae bacterium | reverse complement strand
AATCGAACCTGGATCTGGAGCTTCGGAAACTCTTATACTATCCATTATACTACGAGGCCATTGATTGCGGATGCAAACTTCTATCTTTTCATGTTCCAAAGGCTGCAATATTACTCCCAAATATTTTAACGGCAATAGCAATTAATATCACCCCAAAAAATTTTCTGATCACAATTAATCCGCTCGGGCCTAAAACTCTTTCAACCCATTTAAGAGACTTTAAAACAATAAAAATAATTACACAGTTAATTAAAATCCCCAGCAGAATATTTATATCATGATAGCCAGCTTTTAAAGACATAATAGTTGTAAGTGTGCCAGAACCCGCAATTAAAGGGAACGCAATGGGAACCATGCTTCCGCTCTTCGGATTATTTTCCGGCTTAAAAAATTCAATGCCAAGAATCATTTCCAGGCCGATGATAAAAATCACCAAACTTCCGGCAACTGCAAAAGACTGAACATCTAATCCAAGTAGATTTAAAAATTGTTCACCCACAAATAAAAATAAAATCATCAATGCGCCAGATGCGATTGTGGCTTGCAATGATCGGATCTGCCCGCCCATCTTGTCTTTCAAAGAAATCAAAACCGGAATAGATCCCAAAATATCTATCACTGCAAACAAAGTAAATGTGATTGTGATCAACTCATTCTTTGAAATGTTGGAGAAGGTTGGCATCAGTTTTTTATCAAATTTAAGAAAGATGAACTACAGCGAAGGAAAACAATGAAAAATTCCTGTACTTAAAATTGCTAACCTTCTTTTCCTATAATTTCATCTTTACTCCTGCGTTAAGATTAAAACCTTTTGTAGTAAATCCTCTCGTTACAAAATATTTCTGATCTGTTATATTTTGGAAATCTGCGAAAACATTAAATACTTTATTGAAATTATATTGGCCATAAAAACCCAAAGTGTAATAGCCCTTTAATTCGTAAGAAGGACCGTTGTATTGTGGCTCAAAAGCTTTGCTTACTGTTTTCAGATTTGATGAAATAAATAAACTATTTGTCGCCTGCCAACCCAAAGAAAGATTCAAAACATTCTTCGGCCTTTTATACAAATTGAAATAAGAAGTATCCTTTTCATTCGCATTCTTTGTAGAGATTTTCCCATCTACATAGGTATAATTTAATGAGGTCGAAAGTTTAGGCGAAAAATGAAATGATGCATCTGTTTCAATTCCAAAATCATTTTGTTTATCGGCATTGATATATTTGCCCGCATACGAAACAGGATCAGTATAAAAATAAAAAACATCTCTCCCCTCTCTTATAAAACCTGTAATTCTTGCATTTATTTTATCAGAGAAATATTGAGCGCCGGTTTCCAAACTCGTTGTCACTTCGGGTTTCAGCGCCGCATTTCCATACTCTGAATACAATTGATAAATAGAAGGAACCCGATAACCCGACGAAATATTTGCATAGATTTTAAAATGTTCATCCAAAAGAAAAAACGGATTTACAGAAGAAGTGAAATTACTTCCGTAAATATTATGATGATTCCATCTGCTACCGGTTTCAAGATTAAATCCTCTTTTTTGTTTAAAAATTAAAGATGCATAATAACTAAGTTGATTTGTTTTGGCGCTATCTGCAGAAATTGGTAATGCAGGAAAACCGTAATCAGGATAAAAAATATAAAGCTGGCTACTGGAATTTTGTCTGTAATCTATGCCTGTTAACAGTTCTATGTGATCGCTTAAATCCAGGTGGGTAAATAATTCAGCAAAATTTGATGTGCCGTTATACCTTCCTTTTTGATATTTTGAGAATCCACCAATATCTGATGAATCATCCAGGAAATTTCTATTGAAACGATTATAACTGTATTGCAACCTGATAAATCCATGCTTCACTTTATAATCAACCACGGCCCCGACAATTAAATTATCATTGTGGTTTGTATAATCTTTATCGTCCTGAAAAGCGCCACCATCAAGGTCTGCGTGGTTATCATTATATTTTCCAAAAACACGAAGTGATGTTTTCCTGAAAGGCTTAAATCCATAATTCAATTGAAATACATCCTGGTTAAAACCATCTCTATCAAAATTATTTTTCCCGGTAGAATCATAAGCAGATGAAAAACCATTGCTCTTTATTTTATTATAAGAAATAAAAAACGTTTGTCCATGACCGTTAGTCCCGCTTAATGCAACTGCGCCTTTATAAGTTTCATAACTTCCTGCTGAAAGATCCACATTCAAATTCAATGGCTTTTTTCCCGATTTTTTGGTGATAATATTAATTACTCCAGCCACTGCATCGGAGCCATATAAAGTAGATTGCGCACCTTTTAAGATTTCAATTTTTTCAATGTTGTCCAAGGCAAAATTATTGAGATCAAATTCGCTGTTAATGCCAGATGCATCATATAAAGGAATGCCATCAAGCAAGATTAAAGTGTTGCCAGACGATGCGCCGCGCGTATAAATGGTTTGGTTGGTTCCTAAATTATTATCAGCGCCATTGATGATCATTCCCGGCTGTTCGTTCAATACTTCGCCCAAAGATTTTCCAAAGCTTTTCTGCAATTGCTCCTGTGTAATTACATCCACTACTTTTCCTGTTTCACTTTGTTTGATCGGATTTTTGGTAGCCGTAACAATTACTTCATTAAGTGTTTTGGCAGAGTCTTGCGCATAAGAAGATGCAGAGGCAAGCAATAAAAAAGCTGCAATAATTTTACATTTCATTTCCTGATAGGTATTAATTTTTCGATAAATAAAAAGGAAATCAGAAGAAATATAAAATGCACAAAGCCACTTTACATCTCCGCTTTTCTCCCGAAAGCATTGAATAAAAATTGATAAGTGGCAGGTCTTCTGGCTTAATGTTTACTTCAACCTTCCCATCCGCAAATTGCGAACAGTGGTGTGAGAGAAGTTACCCGATTTTTTCTTTTACAAGAAATAAAAAGGGCCATTTTACAGCTACGGGGATAGCTCCGGAATTGAACCGGATTCCCATTTTAATCCCGCTTTTACGCGGAAACCAATTATGGTGCAAATGTAAAATCAATAAAGTTGAAATTCAAAAAGTAATTTTGTTGAGGGTTAAGCCGGCAGTTAAAATATTTCCTCTTTTCATCTGTCAAACGCAGCTACATTAAGTAAATTAATAACTTTATTGGTTGCCAATTCGTAAAATAAGAATCGACGATATTTGTTTATTTACTGTAAATAACTAAATCTAAATCTTGTTAAACTTAAAAATTATTCCTGCATAATAATTTCTTCCCGGAGCTACATTGTAATACCGCCCTCCAAAAGCATTGATATCATTTCCCAAACTATATTTTTCATTTAAAATATTTTCTGCGCCGCCAAATATTTCAAGACGGATTTGTTTGGATAAATAATTTTTATAACCAATTCTTAACCCAATTAAATTGTATGGGTTTGTATAATTCGTATTCGCATCATTCAGCAAAATGCGGCTGCTGTAAAAAAAGGTACCGATCGCATAAAGGCCAGCTTTTGTATTAATATCAATTCCTGCGGCAACAGTCTGAGCGGCAACTCCAGGTAATTGATTGCCGGAATAATCAGTTGCAACTTGTTTGAATTCTCTATAATGAAAATTGTTCCAAGTATTGCTCGCGTGTAAAAAAATATGGTCAAAAAATCGAAGCGGATTATTAATTAATTCATAAGATAAATAAGTTTCCAAACCGTTTTGGTTCGCCGATCCTGCATTTTCAAAAAAGTCAGCGCCTGAAGAATCGCGCCGCTGAACAATTGCATTTTTTAATTGGTAAAAAAAAGCATTCACATCAAAATACAATTTATTTTTCAAAATACTTCCTCTTGTTCCGAACTCATAATCCACGCCACTTTCGGCCTGGAGTGTTGTATTAAAATTATTGGTTGAAGGAAGTACTTCGGATGTAGTAGGTGCAGAAAAGCCACGAGCAATACTTCCATATAATGAAACCGATTTATTTACCTTTTTTAATAAAGCTAAACGTGGCGTTATTTCATTATTGAATTTTCGTGTGTCCGCTACCGTTGGTACGGTTGAAAATCTTTTGAAATTTAGTCCAAGCTTGTTGATACTCGACCCGGCTGTAACAATCCAACCGTGAGAAAACTCCGCATTTGCCTGCAGAAAAATAAAACCCTGGTTGTTATAAATTTCATCATCAGTTTGTAAAGTGCCAGTTTCGCCATCATTATTATCATATACTCTTTGTGTATTAAAACTTTGCTGAAATTCGGCGCCGGCATGAAAAGTGAGTAAGGCATCAGACAATTGTTTAGTGTATTGAAATACCGTTCGTCCGCCAAGATGCGGCTCAGATGTCCGGCTGTAATTTCTGAAATTCGGATTTCTCATTTGCGAATAAGCGCCATAAATGTAAGTGGTGTTTTTCCAATGTTCATTGATTTTTGTATCATAGGAAAATCCGGCTAAAAAAGTTTTTTGATAAATGGATGCGTGTGCCTGATCTGCGCTAGGAGAAGATCCTATCGCCGGCCTTGCAGATTTTGCATTCACATCATATTCAGTTTTTGTAAGCGCTCCCGGCGTTTGATAGTACAAATCGCCAAATAAAAAATGCGCCTGCAATACTTGTTTTTCATTTGACTTTATTACGGCATCCCATGTCAAAACATCGCGTCTCATGGCCGTATGATCTCTGAAACCATCGCTGGTAAGATGTTGATAATTTACAGTGCTGTGTGCATCTCCATTTCCAAAACGAAAATTAAGATTCAAATTATTCAGATGGTAACTTCCCAAATCATAAGAAACAGAAGCTCCAGGATAAAATTTTTCAACATCATTTCTGATCAATAAAACTCCTCCATTTCCTGCGCCATACAAACTGCTCGCGGGGCCTTTTATAATTTCAACAGATTGAATATTATAAAACCCGAGTTGATTTAGATAAGTGTTTCCGCCCGGATCGGTGTAAGGAATTCCATCGTAATAAACTTTTACATTTCTAACACCGAAAGGAGAACGCAAGGAACTGCCGCGAATGCTCAGGCGATAACTTCCCGGCGAGCGTTGATCCATTCTGACACCGGGTTTGGCGTTCATTGCGTCAATAATATTTGTATTGTTGTAGCGGTTCAAATCTGTGTTTGTTACCAAACTTATCGGAGCAGGAATTTCAATTAATTTTCGATTATTTTCATAAGCTTTGATAATTACATTCTCTAAAATTTGGGAAGAATCAATATCAGAAATTGTTTGAGCAGACACAGAGCCCGAGATAAATAAAAAAATGATAAAAAGTATTTTCATTGGAAGCTTTATTAACAAGCACAAAAGTAACTCCAAATATTTTTATCTTCCTTTGATCAAACTGTAGCAATCATTTTTTAGGAAAATTCTTTTGTGGTGCTGCAACTTTTGGCAACATTTGTGATCTGTATTTGGAACTTTAGCTTTAAAAACGAAAACGAAAAAAAATTTAAAAGGAAATGATCGATTCAAAAATAGTTTCTAATATTTTAAACGAATTAGGCGAAGACAGAGAAGATTATTTTAATTCTATTGCACCTCCGATCATTCAGACCAGCAATTTTGCATTTAAAAAAGTAGCCGATTTCAGAGATGCATTGGAAAATGAATCCGCCAGATATCTTTACAGCCGTGGCCTGAATCCAACCGTTCAGATTCTCTCTAAAAAGCTCGCTGCGCTTGATTGTGCAGAAGACTGCCTCGTTTTTAATAGTGGCGCTGCCGCAATTTTCACTTCTGTATTTGCGAACATAAAAAGCGGCGATCATATTATTTCTGTTGAGAAACCTTATACGTGGGCGCAAAAAATGTTTAATAACGTTTTGCCCCGGTTTAATGTTTCTGTCACCTATGTTGATGGAAGAAATATAGAAAATTTTGAAAATGCCATCCAGTCCAATACTACCGTTATTTATTTAGAATCCCCCAATAGTTGGAGCTTTTACCTACAGGATCTGGCAGCAGTGGCAAAATTAGCAAGGTCAAAAAAAATAGTTACAATTTGTGATAATAGTTATTGCACGCCTTTGTATCAAAGACCTATAGAATATGGCATTGACCTCGTTTTGCAAAGTGCAACAAAATACATTAATGGTCATAGCGATGTGGTTGCGGGCGTATTAAGCGGAACTAAAGCGATGGTGAGAAAAATCTTCAGCAGCGAATATATGAACATGGGAATCGGTACAACGCCTTTTAATGCGTGGCTGTTGATACGTGGCTTAAGAACGTTACAGGTAAGACTTTCACGAATTTCTGAAACAACTCAAATAGTAATAAATTATTTAAAAAATCATGAACAGGTTGAAGATCTTACTTTCCCATTTGACAAAGATTTTCCACAATATGACCTGGCAAAAAAACAAATGAACGGCGCCTGCGGATTATTTTCTTTCTATTTAAAAACTGATTCAATAAAAGATATAGAAAAATTTTGTGAAAGTCTGCAACATATCACAATGGCTGTGAGCTGGGGTGGTTATGAATCTTTAATCATGCCAAATTGTGCTTCAGTAAAAGAAGAAGATTTTGATTTAAATACTAAAGATCAAAGGAAACTGAGAATGTACGTGGGACTTGAAGATCCGCAATATATAATTGAAGATTTGGAGAGAGGATTTAAGTGTATTAATTAAATTAATTTTTTTTACAGTAAACAAAGAAATAATTCAAATTCTTATTTCCTCGTCAAGCCTCTTCTATTTATTGTACAGGATTAGGTACCCACCTATTCGCAATTTCTCCAGGTTACGTTTTCTTATTTAAAAGAAAGGCTAATTCCAAAACGAAATATTTTTAAAAATTTCCTATCTTCCCAGATTAATTTAATTCAGTTTACCACTTATCCAACTCTTATTTTTAGAAACATTCAAATCATTATTTTTGTTTTATGTATATCAAAATCAAACTACTAATCTTTTTTGTTTTCTTATCAATATTTGGATATTCTCAGAAGAAATGGACATTAATAGAATGTGTAAAATATGCTATGGAAAATAATATTTCTGTTAAGCAAAGTGCTCTGCAAACTGATGTTGCGGCAATTACTTACAAACAGAGTAAATTTTCTCAAATACCTTCTTTAAACCTTACCAATAGTGACGGATTGAGTTATGGAAAATCGCAAAATCCTTCTACAGGTATTTTGGAAAATCAAAATTATTTTTCAGTAAATCTAAACCTTCAATCAAGCGTACAAATTTTTAATTGGTTTTCAAAAAAGAATATCATTCTTGCCAATCAATGGTCAGTGATGGCGGCGAATGCAGCGACTGACAAATTAAAAAATGATATTGCTTTAACCGTAGCAAATTCTTACCTGCAAATATTGCTGGCGCGGGAACAGGAGCAGATTGCAGACATCCAGGTTAAGCAATCACGGTCCCAATTAGAGTTGGTTGTCAAACAAGTTAATGCAGGCTCGATGGCCGAATTTAATGCCACTGAACTTGAATCGCAACTTGCAAATGATACCGCGAATTTAATCACCGCAACAGGAAATGTAACGCAGGCAAAATACGTTTTAAAATCGTACATGAATATTGATGCCGCAGACTCATTTGATATTGCTTCGCCGGCTATGGATCAGATTCCGGTAATGCCTATTGGCGATTTACAGCCCGAAAGCGTTTATGCCTCAGCGTTAGCAAGTCAGCCGCAACAAAAAATGAATGCATATAGACTGAAGGAAGCAGAAAAAAATAGTCTTGCAGCAAAAGGAGCCCTTTATCCAACCATTTCGGCATTTGGAAATCTTGGTTCCAGTTATGGATATTTTCGATCACCCAAATTCACCCAGGTTTTTAGTGGCTATTCTCCAAGTGGATTAGTGGTAACTGATAATTCGGGGACAATTATGGATGTGCAGAAACCGGTATATAAAAACGGCGTGCAAAACGGTTATATTACTTCAGATCCCTTTGGAACGCAATTCAATAATAATTTCGGACAATCAATAGGACTTAATCTTTCTATACCTATATTTAACGGATGGCAGGCGAAGGCAAATTATAAAAAATCAAAAATTAATATTAAAAATCTTGAATACCAGGAAGACCTCGACAATAAAACATTGAAACAAAATATTTACCAGGCTTATAATGCCGCTGTAGTGGCTATGGCAAAACTCACCTCTTCCGAAAAAGCCGTGCAGGCAGCGCAAAAAACTTACGATTTTACTTTAACAAGATACACGATTGGGATGATTGGAACACTTGAGTTGGTTACCAATCAAAACAATTTATTTACAGCAAAACTTCAATACGCTTTAAATCAATTTGATTATGTATTTAAAATGAAAGTATTGGAATATTATCAAGGAGCAGGTATAAAATTTTAATTTAATCAATAAAAAGAACGAATAATATTATAAAATACGAAACAGGAAAATATGAATAAAACGCTTAAATGGATAATAATTAGTTTAGTCATTCTGATTGTGCTCCTGATAATTTTGAAGAAGACCGGTGTCATCGGAAAAGATGAAGGCATAAAGGTTACCACAGAAAAAGTTACTAAAAGAACAATCGTGGAAACCGTAAATGCCAGCGGAAAAATATATCCTGAAGTGGAAGTAAAACTAAGTCCTGATATTTCCGGAGAAATTGTAGAACTTGATGTGGCAGAGGGCGACAGCGTTAAAAAAGGAGAAGTTCTTGCAAAAATTTACGGCGATATTTATGTAACACAAAGGGATCAGGCGGCTGCAATTGTAAATCAACAGTTGGCACAGATGGCTGATGCGCAGGCATCACTCGGAGCATTAGAAGCGCAACTTGATCAGGCAAAAAAAATACTTGATGACCTGAAGAAAGTGAATGAGAAAAAAGTCATTTCAATAAATGAATTAAATACTGCTGAGGCCGATAAAAAAACATGAGA
>JBEPVG010000056.1:0-8935 GCA_041691175.1 Chitinophagaceae bacterium | reverse complement strand
ATTTTGCGGGGCAAGATCCGACACAAACAAATGGCCAATCGCCTGATTTTGGAAGCCAGTATCGCTCCATTGTTTTTTATGAAAATGATTTGGAAAAAACGCAAATAGAAAATTATATAAAACAATTAAATGCTTCCGGAAAATATGATTCATCTATTGGAGTACAGGTGATGCCGTTGACAAAATTTGCGATAGCGGAAGAATATCACCAGGATTATATTGCAAAAAATCCGGGCAGCCGGTATGTTGAGAATGTTTCAATTCCTGAAATAAAGAAGTTTGAAAAAGAATATCCGCAATTAATAAAGCCTGGACATTTTTTTTAAGATAAAATTCTTCAAAGGTTTTCAAAACCTTTGAGGCCATTCAAAACTCTCCCCCTTTCCCCTTATTTTTGCCAAAACTTTTTATCATGCAAATTGTGCTTGTTTTACACAACCTGATTCGTTGGCTTATTTTAATCTTTGCTTTCTGGACTGTCATCAGCGCCATTAGCGGGTTGACAACAAAAAGGGAATATACCGCGAATGACAGCCGAAGTAATTTCATTTTCATGCTTGGTATGGATGTTCAATTATTAATTGGTTTGATACTTTATTTTACACAAGGTTGGTTTGAAAGTTTAAAACATATTGGGGAAAGTATGAAAGACCCGATGCTTCGTTTTTTTACAATAGAACATTCAGTAATGATGATCATCGCATGGATACTGGTTCATGCAGGAAGAGTTTCTGTAAAAAAGGCAAAGACTTCGCCTTCGAAATTTAAGAAGAGTTTATTATTTTTTGGAATTGCATTGCTTTTGATACTAATTGCTATTCCCTGGCCGTTTAGAGAAGTAGTTTCAAGACCATGGTTCAGATGGTTTTGAATATTAATAATTAGAGATTGCCTCTAAACTTTTCTAAGAACTAAATTTTGAAAAAATAAATGACAGAAATAAAAGAAGAAAGACCGATAATATTAATTACAAATGATGATGGAATCACAGCACCAGGCATTCATAGTTTAGTAAAAGCAGTAAAAGATTTAGGAGATGTAGTAATAGTGGCTCCTGATAAACCTCAAAGCGGGATGGGACATGCGATTACGATTGGCGTTCCATTAAGATTAGACAAAGTAAATGATTTTTTTGATGGCACCGAAGCATGGCAAACCAATGGAACTCCCGTGGATTGTGTGAAACTTGCAGTGGATAAAATTCTACATAGAAAACCCGACATCTGTTTAAGTGGTATCAATCATGGTGCTAATCATTCTATTAACGTTATTTACTCAGGAACGATGAGTGCCGCTATGGAAGCCTCTATTGAGAGTATTCCTTCCATTGGGTTTTCGTTGCTCGATTACAGCATTGAAGCTGATTTTACAGGTGCAGAATTTTATGTTCACAAAATAGTGAAGAGCTTACTGGAAAGAAAATTGGAAAAACATTTTCTTCTCAATGTAAATATTCCGGCAGTGCCTCTTAATGTTATGAATGGAATAAAAGTATGCAAACAGGCTTATGCAAAATATGAGGAAGATTTTGATGAGCGTCTGGATCCGCATGGAAGGAAATATTTTTGGCTCACTGGCGAATTCAAAAACTTTGACACCGGCGAAGACACTGATGTTTGGGCTTTGGAACATAATTATGTAAGCGTGGTTCCGGTTCAATTTGATCTTACGAATTACACTTTGAAAAAGGAACTTGAAAAAAACTGGGATATTTTATGATCTTTAAAAAAGACAATTTTATTTTCGGGCTTGCTTTAGGATTTATTGCGCCCATGATCGGATTTTTGATTTATAAACTGATAAAATTTAAAGGTCTTTCTCTTTCAGAAATGATTCAATGGATGAAGTTTAATCCAAATCTCATCACCATTTCAATCAGTATTTCATTGATGGCTAATGCGATTTTATTTACAATTTATATTAATGGTTATCGCGATAAAACTGCAAAAGGAATTTTTGTAATGACGATGATCTATGCAGTTATTGCATTTGCGTTTAAGTACTGGTAAAATTTAGATCAAAGCAATTTGCGGATTCCCCTCAAAATAGAAATCCCTTTTATTTGTTGATTTACTGTGTTTTTGAATTTTTACATTTTCAAATTAGCACTATATTGATGTTGTTGCAAAAGCTGATTAAGAAGGTTGTCTGATGTTTTTTCATTCCCAATAAGATCACTCAATTGTATTTTATCCAGAAGTTGATCAATAGAAAACTGGATCATTTGCCAAAGCGAACGAACGGAGCAATTCACAGAATTGGTACAAAGGCGGCTTGCCCCGGTAAAATCGCTGCAAAAATCTTTCGTGTATAAAGAACCACCAAGAGTCTTGAGAACTTTGTTGATATTAATTTCTGTTGCCGCTTTTGATAAAATATAGCCCCCAATATTTCCTGGTGTACTATTAATGAATCCTGCCTGGCGTAATATCCGCGTGAGCTTTGCAACATAAGCTGGAGATAATCCTTCAGCTACACTCAAAGCCTGGATGCTCATGCTTTCTTCGTCATGGCATCGTGCAATGCGCAGTAATATCCGCAAACCGTATTCTTCCTGGGATGTGATTTTCATGATGAATAATTTTTCAATTGATAACAATAATTTTTTAAACGAATTAAATAAATTGAATTCTAAAAACTATGAACTAGTTCCCTTACCTACATAAAACCCAACTCCAACATCGCTACTTCACTCATCATACTTCTGTCCCATGGTGGATCCCAAACAACAGACACAAACACGTCATTTACATCTTCAATCGCTCTTACTTTATCTTCTACTTCTATCGGCAATTCCTGTGCAGAAGGACAGCTTGGAGCGGTGAGCGTCATTACAATCTGCACGTTATTGATTGGCAAAATTTCCACTTCATAAATCAATCCCAATTCATAAATATCCACAGGAATTTCGGGATCATAAATTTCATGCAAAACTGCAATCACCTTTTCTTTTAATTCTTCTGCTTCCATAATTTTTTTATTTAGGCTGCATTTACTGACTTATATGCTAACGCGTAGTTTCTAATTTGTTTAACCATTGAAAGCAAGCCATTGGAACGGGTTTGGGCCAAATGAGACATCATTCCAATGTCTTTTATAAAATCCAGTTTAGCATTTAAAATTTCATCAGGTTTGTGTCCCGATAAAACTTTTATCAACATGCTAATTAATCCTTTTACAATGATTGCATTACTGTCTGCTTTATAAAAAACTTTTCCTTCTTTAAAGTCAGAAGTCAGCCAAACAGTAGATTGACAACCTTTGATAACATTTTCTTCGACCTTAAATTTTTCATCCAAAGGTTCCAATCTTTTGCCCAGATCAATGATGTACTCATATTTTTCTTCCCAGCTATCAAAGAATGAAAATTCGTCTGTTATCTCTTCCTCTCTTTCTTTTATCGTTTTGTATTCGCTCATTTACGAAAGCATTTTTATTGATTTTTCAATTCCCAAAATTAACCTGTCAACTTCCTCCTCTGTATTATACATCGCAAAAGAAGCACGAACGGTTCCTGGAATTTGAAAACGGTCCATTAAGGGTTGAGTGCAGTGGTGGCCGGTTCTCACAGCAATTCCCTGGTTGTCCAACAACACCCCAACATCCTGGGGATGAATGTTTTTTATGATAAAAGAAATAAGACTTACTTTATTTTTTGCATTTCCGATAATTCGCAAACCCGGAATGGATTTCATTTGATCAGTGGCATATTTCAACAAATTATTTTCATGTTTTCTAATCAGTTTTTTCCCCGTGTCTGTTATAAAATCCAAAGCCACTTTTAGCGCAATTGTATCTGCTATATTGGGTGTGCCGGCTTCATATTTGTAAGGCAAATTCGCATAAGTTGATTTTGCAAAGGTTACCTCTTTAATCATTTCTCCTCCACCCATAAACACGGGCATTTCTCCCAGAATTTTTTTCTTTCCGTAAAGAACTCCGGCTCCTGTAGGTCCATAAACTTTATGCCCGGAAAATGCAAAAAAGTCACAATCCATTTCCTGCACGTCTATGTCCAAATGAACAGAAGATTGAGCGCCATCAACCAAAACAAGCGCGCCTGCATTATGTGCCAAATCAATAATTTCTTTCACAGGGTTAATAGTTCCCAAAGCATTCGAAGCATGAACAATAGAAACCAGTTTTGTTTTTGAGGAAAGTAATTTTTTATATTCATCCATTAGCAATTCTCCATCGTCATTTATTGGAATTACTTTTAAAACGGCGTTCTTTTCTTCACACAGGATCTGCCATGGAACTATATTTGAATGGTGTTCCATGGTTGAAATAATAATTTCGTCTCCTGCATTAATATTTTTTCTTCCCCAGGTATATGCAACCAAATTTATCCCTTCTGTGGTGCCTCTTGTAAAAATTATTTCTTCTCTGTATGCGGCATTAATAAAATCTTTCACAGTGTTTCTGGTCGCTTCATATGCTGCTGTTGCTTCTTCTGCAAGTGTGTGAATGCCGCGATGAATATTTGCATTGTAATTTGAATAATAATATTCGAGTGCATCAATTACCACTTGTGGTTTTTGTGATGTAGCCGCATTATCGAGGTAAACCAACAATTGATTATTCACTTCTCTCTCAAGGACCGGAAAAAATTTCCTTATGGTATTTACATCAAATGTGGGTGCTATGGTAGTAGTTGTTTCCATTTGTTTATTGCGCAATTAATTTTCTTGCAATCTTTATTTTTTCAAAGCTCTTTTTAATGCCATACAATATCCAATATGCAATCCATCATGAAAAGTGACGAATTTTGCTGCATCTTTAATGTTCTCCAATCTTAAGCCCGGATAAGATTTAAACTCACACACTTCATAATTTTTAAACATTTTTGTTTCAGAATCTTTTTTAAGCTGGTCGATTGTTGAAATTAAATATTTAAGAAAATTTTCAAACTCGTTCTCGTCAATAAAATTTTCCGGCTGCGTTCCTGTTTTGTATTTATCAATAAATTCATCTTGAATTACTGGTTTTGCACCTGCATTACGATAGCACAAGATTTGTTGGTTAGCGATCATGTGTGCAACATTCCAGGCCAGATTATTATGAAATCCATCAGGAATTTCATTTAGTTTTTCGATTGAAATTCCATCTAATAAATTTATCAGAAACTTCCTGCCTCCGCGCATTATGTCGATTGATTCTTTCATTTTTTTTATTTAAAATCCATTTGTTTAGTTAGCTAAACGCGCTACAATCATTTGTTCTACATATTCTCTGAGTGGTTCTATTTTTATTTGCCGGATTACAGTTTCTGCAAATGCCTCTAACAACATTGCCTGCGCGTGTTCTTTTGAAATGCCGCGTGCTCTTAAATAAAACAAGGCTTCTTCATCCAATCTTCCAACTGTGCAACCATGAGAACATTTTACGTCATCAGCAAAAATTTCCAATTGCGGTTTTGTATTCACACTGGCATTTTCACTCAATAAAATATTATTGTTTGTCTGATATGCATTGGTTTTTTGCGCGTCAGGTCTTACAAAAATTTTGCCGCTGAAAACGCCGGTTGATCTTCCATCCATCACGCCCTTATATAATTCATTGCTGAAACAATTGGGCATTCTGTTATCAACCAAAGTGTGATTATCTACATGGCTATTTTCTTTTAATAAATACAAGCCAAACATGTGCGCTTCATTTCCGGCAGCTTCCATAATAATATTTGTATTATTGCGAATCATGCCACCATCAAGCGTTACAACAACTGTATGCGCATAACTTTTTCCAATTTGGCGAATGTGCGTAGTGCCTACCTGGCTTGCATTTGCACCATCATTTTGAAATTTATAATATTCTACAATCGCATTTGTATTTACCACAACCTCCAAAACTTCATTGGTAAAACTATCCATCGTACCAATGGTTTTGAATGATTCTACCAATTGCAGTTTTGCACTTTTGTCTACATAAACAAGACTGCGCGGTTGTGACAAAATATGATTTTCTGTAGCATCGGAAATGTGATACAAGTAAACAGGATTCTTGATTATTTGTCCTTTTACTGCATAAATAAAAACGCCACCATAAATAAAAGAAGTGTTGAGCGCGTGAATGGCATCATTTATAAAAAGCGCACTTTTCCCAAGATGTTCGATCACTAAATTTTTATAAATTCCATTTGCAGCTTCTTCCAAAGGCAAAATAATCAGTTCCTCCTTTGACGAACGAATGGTAGAAAGTTCCTCAACATATTTTCCATTTGCAAAAACCAATTCATTCGCATTTTCAAAACCAGGCAAACGAATTTCATCAACCTGCGATTTCGAAATTCCTGTTTTTACTTCATCTTCTGTTAAGCGATATTCTTTCTTAAACAAATCACTGATGCTGGTATATTTCCATTCTTCATTTTTATAAGTAGGAAGCCCCTTTTTATTAAAAATATAAAAACCTTCTTTTCTTACAGCACTCATGAAATTGTCAGGGTCAAGCGTCTGAAGCTGACTAAATTTTTCGCCTAAATATTCTAAATTAATTTTTTCCATGTTGAATCTTCAATTTTGAAAACAACTTTATATAGTTGGTGTTAAACTAAACTGGTCTTTAATAAAATCGTATCCTTTTTCTTCCAGTTCCAATGCCAGTTCTTTTGTTCCCGATTTTACAATTTTTCCATTTAGAAGTACGTGTACAAAATCAGGGTGTAAATAATCAAGTAATCTTTGGTAATGCGTAATCACAATGATAGCGCGGTTTTCATTACGTAATTTATTTACACCATTTGCAACAATTCGAAGTGCATCAATATCCAAACCGGAATCAGTTTCATCCAGAATAGTCAGCCTGGGTTCCAACATCGCCATTTGAAAAATTTCATTTTTCTTTTTTTCTCCCCCTGAAAAGCCTTCGTTGATAGAACGGGTTAATAATGATTTATCAATCTCAACCAGGTTCATTTTTTCTTTCATCAATTTCATAAAAGAAACGGCGTCCAAAGGTGGCAATCCATGATATTTTCTTTTTTCGTTAAAGGCGGTTTTAATAAAATTAGTTGTACTTACACCAGGAATTTCTACAGGGTATTGAAATGCCAGAAATAGTCCTTCACGTGCCCTGTCTTCAGGAGATAATTCCAAAATATCTTTTCCCAAAAAATCAACAGAACCTTCTGTTACTACATATTCTTCCCTTCCTGCCAAAACAGATGCCAGGGTGCTTTTCCCTGAACCATTTGGCCCCATGATTGCATGAACTTCTCCTGCCTTCACCTCAAGATTAATTCCTCTTAAAATTTCTTTTCCTTCAACGGATGCATGTATGTTTTTGATTGATAACATTTTATTTTTGTAATTTTTATTTCTTAATTTTTATTTCTTAATTTTTAATTAGCCGACACTTCCTTCCAAACTGACCGCCAACAATTTCTGTGCTTCAACAGCAAATTCCATCGGCAACTGGTTCATTACTTCTTTTGCAAAACCAGTAACAATCAATGCCACAGCAGCTTCGGTATCGATGCCACGCTGCCTGCAATAAAAAAGTTGGTCTTCACCAATTTTTGAAGTTGTGGCTTCGTGCTCAATAACCGCTGTTTTATTTTTTGATTCGATATATGGAAAAGTATGTGCGCCACATTTATCACCAAGCAATAATGAATCGCATTGAGAATAATTTCTTGCATTCAGCGCATGTTTTCCAGCCTTGACCAAACCCCGGTAACTGTTCTGACTTTTGCCGGCAGAAATTCCTTTTGAAACAATCCGACTCCTGGTATTTTTTCCAAGATGGGTCATTTTTGTTCCTGTATCTGCTTGTTGGTAATGATTAGTTAAGGCCACGGAATAAAACTCTCCGATGGAGTTATCTCCTTTCAAAATTACACTGGGATATTTCCAGGTAATCGCAGCACCAGTCTCCACTTGCGACCAGGAAATTTTAGAATAATCACCCATGCAAATCCCGCGTTTGGTAACAAAATTATAAATACCCCCAACGCCGTTTTCGTCGCCAGGGAACCAGTTTTGTACCGTTGAATATTTTATCTCTGCTTTGCGATGCGCAAACAATTCTACTACCGCAGCGTGTAACTGATTTTCATCCCGTTTTGGAGCTGTACAGCCTTCGAGATAGCTCACATAAGATTCCTCCTCGGCAATAATTAGCGTCCGTTCAAACTGGCCTGAATTTTCTGTGTTGATTCTAAAATAAGTGGACAATTCCATTGGGCAACGAACGCCTTTTGGAATAAAACAAAATGAGCCATCAGTAAAAACTGCTGAATTCAAAGCCGCAAAATAATTATCAGTCATTGGCACCACAGAACCCAAATATTTTTTTACAAGTTCAGGATGGTTTTGAATGGCTTCACTGATAGAACAGAAAATGATTCCAACTTCTGAAAGTTGCTTTTTAAAGGAAGTAGCGACCGAAACGCTATCCATTACTACATCTACAGCCACACCACTCAATCTTTTTTGTTCGTTTAATGAAATACCCAGTTTGTCAAAAGTCTTCAACAATTCAGGATCAACCTCGTCAAGTCCATTTATTGTTACCTTTTTCTTTGGAGCGGCATAATAAATAATATCCTGGTAATTGATTGGTGGATATTTTACATTTGGCCATTTTGGCTCTACCATTTTCAGCCAATGGGCATAAGCTTTTAAACGCCAATTTAGCATCCATTCTGGTTCATTTTTCTTTGAAGAAATGAGGCGAATGGTATCTTCGTTTAACCCTTTCGCAACTACATCCGTTTCAATATCGGTAACAAAACCATATTTATAATCACTCGCCACCGTTTCTTCCAAAACATCCATTTCTTCTTTCATTATCCCTTGATTTTAAGTTGAAATTGTATAATTTGTTGTGATTGCAAAGATAATGGCTTTCGCTGTTTATACAAAATAGTATAAATAGATTTAGGATTTAATTGAAGGGAAAATTTGTGATGGAAATGAAGCAGGTAAAGGGTTTT
>JBEPVG010000055.1:0-8966 GCA_041691175.1 Chitinophagaceae bacterium | reverse complement strand
AATATAAAGAGCGGCCTGTGATGAGGGAATACTTCCAAATTGTGGCTTGCTCAACAAATCACTGATATTACTTACGATAGTAACTTCTGTTCCTACATAAAGAAAGAGCGCCAGCATCCCCAAAACCAGTTGCGGATATTTCATTGCGCCCCAGCCTTCTGCATTTCTTTTTGCGCGTAAATTTGAGATCAACAAACTGAGAATAACTACTGCCAGCGCGCCAAACAACCATTTCACCCGGTAGGTTTCCATTGAAATTCTTTCCGCGTCGGATGCATGGGAAAGGTCAACTTTATAACTATTAAAAACCGGGACAAACATAATAATGAGAAGTCCGGTCATAATTAATAATGAATATAGAGCCTTGTTTGCTTTTTCTGTTTTTTCTGTAGAAATACCATGAGGCACTTTTTTAGAAAAATGAAATAATGCTGCGGCCGCAATAAAAAGAATACCAACGCCACTGTATAAAATAATTACTTTACTCAAACTTAATCCTGCAATTTGTTCGTTGGTAATTGCTGCAGTAGTTCCAAACAAAGCGAAAGCAACCACCAAAGGACCGATCATTGTTCCAAATGAATTTACTCCGCCACCAAGATTCACACGACTGTTTCCGGTAGATGGATCGCCAAGCACAATGGCGAAAGGCTGAGCAGCAGTTTGTTGCAATGAGAATCCAAGTGCCACAATAAATAAACCAACCAGCATTCCAACAAATGTATTCGCATTTACTGCGATGATCATCGCCACAGCACCGATCGCAGAAAATAATAATCCATAAACAATACTCTTTTTATAGCCCCATTTTGCAACGAGGTCTTTTCCACCAAACGAGCCATAGGCAAAGAGTGCGAGTGCTCCGATATAATAAGCGAGATAAAATGCAAAGTCAATTAACTGGCTTTGAAACTGATCGAGATTAAAATAATGTTTACAAAAAGGAATAAAAACGCTATTGCCTGCGGCGATAAAACCCCAGAAAAAAAACACCACAACCAGTGTGCTTAAAGCACCGTAATTGGTGGGTTGTAATTTCCCAATAGTTGGTTTTGGTTTTGATAAATTCATTGAAGGAGTAGCCATTGATAATTTAGTTTTAGAATGTAAATTAAGAATGAAAATAAAAGATTTTTTCAAGACATTCATTTTTATTAATAATTTTTTATTCAGAAAAATGATGCTTAATTTGAAACGCTAATTAATTAAGATGGAAATTATTCATGTAAGTGCGGAGTGCTATCCTGTGGCAAAGGCAGGCGGGCTGGGCGATGTAGTAGGTGCATTACCGAAATATCAAAATAAATTAGGTCACATTGCCAAAGTGGTAATGCCCATGTACCGCACCAAATTTTTGTACAATCATCAATTTGAAGTCGTTCATAAAGGGGCGTTCGGAATGGCTAATTATTGGTTTGAATATACGATCATAAAAGAAGCGACGAACATTCTTGGCTTTGATCTTTATCTGGTTGATATAAATGGATTGCTCGATCGGGAAAAAGTTTATGGTTATAATGACGACACAGAACGCTTCATGGCTTTTCAAATTGCGGTGGTTGATTGGATTAGCAAATGGCATCATCATCCCGATATTATAAACGTTCACGATCATCACGCGGCACTTGTTCCTTTTATGATGCAAAATTGTTTTGCTTACAAAAACTTATCTTCTATCAAAACTATACTTACAATTCATAATGCACAATACCAGGGCTGGATGGATTGGAGCAAATCGAATTATCTTCCCAATTGGGATAAATGGAAATCAGGAATGATCGAGTGGGATAACACAATCAATTCATTGGCATCAGGCGTAAAATGCGCGGCGAAAGTCAACACCGTAAGCCCTGGATATTTGGAAGAATTAAGACACCAGGCAAATGGGTTGGAAAATTTATTTGAGTATGAAAGAGGAAAATGTTTTGGAATTTTAAATGGTATAGATACAGAAGTGTGGAATCCGGCAACAGATATTTTCTTAGAAGAAAAATATGGATTAAATAATTTCAGTGAACAAAAACGTGCAAATAAAAAAGAATTATGCAATCGTTTTAACCTGGATGAAACTAAGCCGTTGATCGTTTTTATCGGAAGGCTTGTAGGGGAAAAAGCAGCGGATTTATTGCCACAGGTAATCAGTGATTCTATTTATTTTATGGAAGGCAAAATGAATTTTTTGGTGTTGGGAAGTGGCGATCCAAATGTTGAGTTTCAGTTAAGTCATCTGCATCTTCATTTATTTGGTTATTACAATACGCAGATTGGTTATAACGAAAAACTGAGCCATCAAATGTATGCTGGTGCTGATTTTTTATTGATGCCTAGCCGTGTAGAACCTTGTGGATTGAATCAAATGTATGCATTGCGATATGGTACAATTCCAATCGTGAGAAATACTGGTGGTTTGCAGGATACGGTTAAAGATATTGGCGAGCCGGGCGGTTTTGGTATCTGTTTTAATACCGCATCTGTTGGTGATATTTGTACTTCAATTTATCGTGCTGTAGAATTGTATGAGCAGAAAGAAAAAATGAAAAAAATAATAGAGCAGATTATGCAGATTGATCATAGTTGGGAAAAAAGTGCGCAGATTTATATTAATTTGTATCGGTCATAAATTGTGTAGTGGTGAGGTTTATTCTTACAAATTTAGAATGGTTTAGATGAAAATTGAAATTCGGGTTATTCCTTTATTTACTGGAAATATAAAAAGAAATTATTTTTAAAATGCGGTGAAAATCGGGTAGGTTGATTTGATTAATTCTTTAATTATAAACTAAAAAAAATGCAAACAAATATGTGGATAAGCAACTCAGTAATCGCCGTTATACTCGGTGGTGGCGCAGGTTCCAGGTTGTACCCACTCACGCGCCACAGAAGCAAACCTGCGGTTCCTATTGCAGGCAAATACCGATTGGTCGATATTCCGATTTCCAATTGTATCAATTCAAATATCAACAGGATATTTGTGCTTACGCAATACAATTCTGCTTCGCTAAATAAACATATAAAAAACACGTATCAGTTCAGCAATTTCAGCAGCGGATTTGTGGATATTCTTGCTGCAGAACAAACGCCCGAAAGTTCTGAATGGTTCCAGGGAACTGCGGATGCAGTGCGCCAATCTTTGCGTTATCTTACAAGTCTCGAATATGATCATGTACTTATTTTATCCGGCGACCAGCTTTATCAAATGGATTTTGGAAACATGTTTCGTACTCACGCTAAAGACGACGCTGACATTACGATTGCTACCATTCCGGTTACAGAAAAAGAAGCCACAGAATTTGGAATTTTAAAATCGGATGAAGAAAACAGAATCAAATCATTTATTGAAAAGCCTGCGCTGGATATTTTGCCTGATTGGGTAAGTGATACAAAAGAGGAGATGCAAAAGTTGGGAAGAAACTATCTGGCTTCAATGGGAATTTATCTTTTCAAAAAAGAAGTATTGGTTGATCTCTTAGAAAACCAGAAAAAAGATTCAACAGATTTTGGTAAAGAAATTATTCCCTTCGCACTCAAAGATCATAATGTTTTTAGTTATCAATACGCTGGTTACTGGACTGACATTGGAAATATTGCTTCCTTTTTTGAAGCCAATCTTGCGCTAACACAGGAACTTCCACCTTTCAATCTTTTTCACAACGAACAGAAAGTTTACACACGTCCAAGAATGTTGCCACCGGCAAAGATCAGCGGTAGCTTTTTATTAAATACGATTGCCGGAGATGGTTGTATTATTCATGGCGAACGTATGGAAAATTGTGTGATTGGTATTCGGACGAGAATTGGTTATGGAACAAAAATTTTCAGTTGTTATATCATGGGAAGCGATTATTACGAAACGATTGAAGACATGAGTTATGACCAAGTAAATGGTGTTCCGAAATTAGGAATTGGCGACAATTGCTATATCCACAATGCGATTATTGACAAGAACGTGCGCATTGGAAATAATGTACGAATCAATGGTGGCCCACATTTGGCGAACAGCGAACATGAATTATATACTGCCAAAGATGGAATAGTAGTAGTGAAAAAAGGTGCAATTGTTCCGGATGGTTTTGTGATTGAATAAACGCTGTTAAATTCTATAATGGTATTTAACCAAATAAATGGAAGAGATAAATATAGAATTAGCATCCAAAGAATGGTGGCGGAATAAAAGATTGAAATATAATTTAGGCTTAATTGTAGCAGGGATCATTGCATTTATTTGCTACGCAATCCTTGGTACAAAATTGATTATGCCTTATGATGAGACATTTGAAATAACTCTTTTCACGATTGCATTTCAAGGAACCGGTTATTTAATTATGATGGTGGTGGCAAATCTTTTTTATAATCTTGGATATTGGGCTGACAAAAATTATAATAAAAGAAATAGCGGTTTATTCAGGCACCGGTTATTTAATTTAGGTTTTTGGTTTTCGTTTGCTCTTCCTTTTTTAATTCCGCTGCTAATTATTATTGAATATTTTATTGAATTTAAAATACATAGTTGAACAGAAAAAAGATTGCATAATTAGATTTAAAATCCAGCTTATTTATTCGTTTACTGCAAAATCACAATTCCTTTTCCTTCATTTACCAATTTCCAAAAAAACTCTTTCATCAAAAATAAATTCCTGTATTTTTATCACTGTGTAATTTTTACATACAATTAATTTACTAAACGGATTGCTATGCCATCATCACATCCTGTTCCAAAACACAGGCTTTCTTTCAGACAAATCATCAATATGAGCTTTGGATTTTTCGGAATCCAGTTTGGCTTCGCTTTGCAGAATGCCAACGTTTCCCGCATTTTTCAAACACTCGGCGCCGATATTGATAAAATTGGTTTTCTGTGGGTAGCCGCGCCATTAACAGGTTTGCTCGTTCAGCCGATCATCGGTTATATGAGCGACAGGACATGGAACCGAAAATGGGGGAGAAGAAGGCCTTTCTTTTTTGTGGGAGCTGTGTTGGCTTCTATCGCACTTTTTTTAATGCCTCAATCTACTATGCTTTGGATGGCGGCTGTTTTATTGTGGGTATTAGATGCTTCTATTAATATTTCCATGGAACCGTTTCGGGCGTTTGTCGGCGATAAATTAATATCATCACAAAGGACAACAGGCTTCGCTACGCAAACTTTTTTTATCGGCCTTGGTGCAGTGATCGCGTCTTTGCTTCCTTATATTTTTACAAATGTTTTTCATGTCAGCAACATAGCGCCGGAAGGCCAAATCGGTGATTCAGTAAAATATTCTTTTTATATCGGCGCGGTAATTTTCTTCCTTTCTGTTTTATGGACAGTAATCACTTCTGATGAACTTCCTCCTGAAAATATTGAGGAATGGAAAAAAGAAAAAGCCGAATCGAAAGGCCTTGTGGTAGCGGTGAAAGAAATTACAAAAGGAATTTTTTCTATGCCTAAAACGATGGCTCAGCTGGCAGTGGTACAGTTTTTTACATGGGTTGGATTTTATTGTATGTGGCTGTATTCCACTGCAGCGATAGCTCAAAATGCGTATGGCACTATTGATGCCACTTCCAAAGCTTTCCAGGATGCGGGAGATTGGGTGGGAGTAATGTTTACCGTTTACAGCGGCGTTTCTGCTGTAGCGGCTTTTCTTCTTCCGATTCTTGCAAAAAAGATCCGAAGAAAATATACACACATGCTTTGCCTCATCATCGGTGGCATTGGATTGGCTTCGATGGTATATATTAAATCGCCGCAAATACTTTTGTTGCCAATGATCGCCATCGGACTTGCATGGGCTTCCACTTTGACGATGCCTTACGCAATACTTGCCGGTGCTTTGCCTCCTGCGAAAATGGGATTTTACATGGGCGTGTTTAATTTCTTTATTGTAATTCCACAATTGATTGCCTCATTTGTAATGGGTTTTGTGATCAAAGATATTTTTCATGAACAAGCCATTTATGCATTGGCAATTGGTGGAGTTTGTATGATCATCGGAGGAATCATGAATTTTATTGTAGTGGATAAAGATGAAAAAGTTGATGATATAATTCCGATGGAATTGATTGCTGAATAAGAAAATTTAAATACTTATCTGCCGATGAATTATTTTCACAATTGAAAGGTAAAAGTGTTGCCCTTATCACTTGAACACAGCAAATAATAATCTTCCCTTTTCATTTGTTTACTGCAATTTGATAGAGGCTTTTTAAATCATTATTGCCCAAATATTTCGGTTTGCATATTCGCCCCAATCTGATAACGATTTTTTTAAAATTTCCATCACTTCACTATTAGTCGTTTTCTTCCCTTTTGTTGGCGGCACAATATCTTTGTCGTTAACGGTATTCACTTCTACTTTTGTTGCATACCATGTAGTATGAAGCCGGTTAATAACCAGCCCCAGTATCATTCCTGGCAATCCATTAAAACTTTCGGGGCCGCCCGGAACCATTATTTCATCTGTATAAAAAGCGACAACAAAAACAGAATCCATGATCATCGTTGTCGCTCTTCTGCAATTAAATCCGGCAATTTCCCTGAAATCATTTGTGATTTTCCAGGTAGCATTTCTAAGACTATCTTCTATCAAAAATGATTTTTCAAAAACATTTTTGTGTGCAATGGTTTTGTCAGTTACATAATCACTGTATATTTCGTTATCCGTTGCCGGCGAACCAAAGAATGATGTTGCTTTCGAGTCAGATTCGCGGCCCGGTTGATAAATAGATTTGTTGTTGTCAAATTCGTAATTGAAAAAAGAGGATTGAAATTGTGGAATTACTTTTTTCATTTGCTCAGCAAAGCTGCCTTTCAATTCAGCCCACATATTTGTACGTCGTTCAAATTCAATTTTTCCTTTAGAAATAAATGTTGTTTGTGCAGATAAAATTTGAGAACAAAATAAGCCGAAGACTATTAAAATGATTTTCATTTTTATAAATTTTTAAAACATTGATTTTGGTGCGCCGGCACCGCCTTTGTTATTAAAATTCCAGGTCAGTGTAATTAATCCATACCGCTGAAATGTGATATAATGTCTTTCTACAATTGCGTTTGGCTCTATGTTTCTGTCGTAGCCTTTATTCTGATTCAGAATATCATTGATGCTCGCACGCAAAGTGAGCGCGTCTTTTTTCAAAAATTTCTTTTCAACATAAGCATTCCAAACAATGACGTCGTTATTCTTATCAAACTGATTTAATTTTTGACGGAAATTAAAATCAATATCAGAACCGATTTCCAATCTCTTAACAGGATAAATACTTCCGTCAAATGAATAATCATAAGTCCAGTAATTGGTACTTGACACAGAACTTATACTTGAATTGGAATTGGAATAAGTAGGCGAGAAGGAAGCATTGAAATTATATTTTTCTTCTTTGTAATAACGCAATCCGAAATTAGAAGAAATACTATAACTTTTTGTCAGGTTCTTTACACCATTTACATAATTGGTATTATGCGATAAGTTTGCATTAGGATACATATAAACATTCAACTTCGTTTTCGGTATTTTAAAACCATAGTTTGCATAAAATTGGGCCGAATAATTTCCATTGACGTTTATATATTGAGTTGTTCTTTTACCAAATGCATCAATTGTATAGGTGCTGCTGATATCATTATTCGTAAAAGTAAAATACGTGCCCAAATAAATATAACGCTCTGATAAAACTTTGTAATCATTGTAACTAAGATTCAGGCTATTTCTGAATTCCTGTTTCAAAGCCGGGTTTCCGATTATAATATTCAATGGATCATTATTATTGGTTAACGGTTGCAATTGATCAATTGTCGGTTGTTGTGTATTGCCATTGTAATTAAATCTGAAGCTGCTGTAAGGGCTAATTTTATAGGTGAAATTTGCGCGCGGAGCTAAGTTGAAATAATTATATTTTCGCGTGGTATCTTTTACCAGGTCACTTTGCTGAAACCCTGTATTGGCGATGTTCCCGCCAAAAGAGAAATTGAGTTTCTTGTCATTATAACGGTAATTAATTCCACCACTATGGGTGTTATAAATATATTGAAAATCGTTGCTCAGGGTATCAACGAGGAAAGAATATTTTCCATTCAGATCTTTGTTATAACTTGATCTTTTTTGTGTGCTGCTGTTGTTATAAAATGAATAATTAAATTCGAGAAAAGATTTTTTTGACAAAGGTTCTGTATAGGTTCCTCTGATGCCCGCAACGTTTGAAACGTTGTCATTTACTTTATTCTGATCTGTTGAATCTTTTTTCAAAATAAAACCGTTTTCATCATAAAAATCAGAAAGGTTATTTAAAAATCCATTGCTGTTTGAGGAACTAAATTTGTCTTCAAAATTCACTGAAAGTGTTCTTCCTTTCTTTTTGAATTTTTTTCTCCATAAAGCATTTGCATTTAGCGCCGAGTTGTCGCCATTGCTGGAAGTTCTCCTGGTGCTGCTATTCACTAATTTATTTTCCTCGCTCAATGCCTGCGATTGATAATCACTTGATGTTTCTGCAGTGCCTGTATAAGCATTTGCAGTAATTCTTACTGATGAAGAAGAATCTATTTGCAGGTCAGCGACACCGGAAAGAGAATGACGGATTTTATCAGAATGAGTATCTGAAGATTCACGGTTGTAAAAAACAGAATCTTGTAAAGTATTCTGTGTGTAAGTATTTCCGGAACTACGGACTGCAAGTTTATTAAATAAATAATCACCACCCATATTATCCTTATCATTGTTCCATTTATTTGAAAAATGCAATCCACCTTTGATGCTTTCCGGAAGCCCTTGTCCATAATAATTTTGGGTTCCCAAATCGTCCGATGAATTGCTGGTAATCATAATTCCACCTCCTTCCATCACCTGCAAATTGTCATTTTGAAAACCATAATTTTGCGATTCCCGCCAATCCAAACCGGTGTTATTTGTACTGCTTCCAATCAGGAAGGCGGCTAATTTTCTTTTTCCTTTGAAAGCATTAATCAGTGCCTGTGCGTTATAGTATTT
>JBEPVG010000054.1:0-8980 GCA_041691175.1 Chitinophagaceae bacterium | reverse complement strand
AAAATGGGATGTTCTTTATAAAAATATTTTAAGTGATGTAACAAAAAATTCAGTTGCACTTTATATGGTTGAGCTTTTGCAAAAATGCCTGAAACAACCAGAAACAAATGAAAATCTTTTTCATTTTTGTGAGGATGCTTTTTTACAATTGGACAATGCTGAAAATGAAGTAACCGCTAATTTCCCAATTTATTTTTCTTTACAAATTGCGCAGATATTGGGCTTTGGTTTATCAGATAATTATTCTGCAGAAAGAAATATTTTCAATTTGCAGGAAGGAAATTTTTCTCATGAAAATTCTACGTCGCAAAATTATTTATCCAACGAATTAAGCTATCATATTTCACAATTATTAAAAGCTGTTCATCCGCAGGATTTGCATGAAATAAAAATGAACAGAAACATTAGAAAGGAAATCTTAAAAAGCCTTGAAAACTACTATTCGTGGCATATTCCCGAATTTGGGACTATGAAAACGCTAACTGTTTTGAGTGAAATTTTAACCTCATCCCACGCTTCCACAGAGGAAGAAGAACACCCTCAATAAATTGAAATCTTTTGCTTTGAAATACTAAAAATAGAACACAGGAATTTGCAGTATTTATTTATTTACTGCAAATTCTAAGTAAACATTAATCCAAATTTCTCACTTTCGATTCAACAGTAATTATTCCATCTTCTATTTTTTCAATCAGAATAATTCCAGGTTTTTTTCCTTTTTCAAAACTCCCTAATTCATTTTCCATTTGTAAAGCTTTCGCTCCGTTAATGGTTGCCCATTGCAATAAAATCTCCGTCTTTATTTCAGGAAATATTTTTACAATAGTTTTTATTTCTTCCAGAATGTTTAGCTGATGATTAGAGGCAAGGCTATCAGTTCCCAAAATAATTTGACAGTTATTTTTTAAAAATAAATCAACTGGCGGCAACGTGTTTTCGATATACAAATTTGCATTCGGACATAGGCAAAATGAAACCAATTGATTTTTATTTTTTTGTTCATTTATAAAATCCAGATCTTCCTGTTTGGTAAAAGTGTTATGAACCAAAATGACCGATTTTGCCGGGAAAAGATTTTTGAAATAACTATTTACGCTTCTTATTTTTTTTGTTTTATAAAATGAGTTATCAATTTTCATCAGATCATACAATTTTGTAAAATCTCCTTTTCCTTCAAGAAAAAATAAATCTTCCTGCGCTGTTTCCTGGTTATGAATCGAAATGGTTTGTTGGGGACAAAATGAAGTCATTTCATTCCATAAATTTTCTGAAACTGAATAAGGCGCATGTGGAACAATAGAAGATTTTAAACTATGTTTTTTAAAATCATCAAAAATATTTTTACTTTTTCGGAATCTTACAGAAGCCGACTCAGGAAGCCATCCGCTTGTTTCTATAAAATTATAATAGCGAAGATTTCTTTTTATTTTTTGTGAAAGAGTTAAAGAATTATTGCAAATATCTCCAACGGCAATAATTCCATTCTGCAACATTTCTTCTTCACCCTTTTCAATAGCGTCCAAAATTTCATTTTCTGCAAAATGTCTTTGCGAAACAACTTTAAAAACAAAATCAACCAAACCTGTTTTTTCCGGAATTATATTTTTAAGGTGCGAAAGTTCGAGATGGCAATGTGCATTTATAAATGCTGGAGAAAGAATTCCTTCGAAAGTCTCTATCCCTTCACCAGCATCTTTTGCATCAATAATATCAATTATTTCTCCCTTAAAATTTGTAATCAAAACATGTTCTTTATTCAAAAGCCTCTCGCCTGTAAATAAATAATCGGCTTTCAATTTTCGATAGCGCATGTAAAAAGGATTAGATTAATTTTGTCCACAATTATCAAAGATAAAGGGTAAATTCTTCTACAAAAATTGGTTCTCAATTTACCCAATCAAGAAAAATAAATTTTTTTACAAAATATGCTTGAAAAGTTAGAAGCAATAAAGGCACGGTTTGAAGAATTGGCCATCGCGTTGTCAAATCCCGAAATAGTAAGAGACAATAAAAAATACAAACAATTAAGTAAGGAATATCGAGGCCTTGAAAAAATCGTAATTGTACGAAATAAATACGCTAAAATATTGGATGACATTGAGTTTAACAAAGAAGTACTCAATAGTGATGATAACGAAATGCGTGAATTAGCTAAGGAAGAATTACCTCAATTGGTGGAAGAAAAAGAGAAGTTGGAAAAGGAAATTCGTAATCTTTTGATACCAAAAGATCCACAGGATGAAAAAAATTGTATTTTGGAAATCAGAGCCGGAACCGGCGGCGATGAGGCTTCTCTTTTTGCAGGAAACCTAATGAGAATGTACTTAAAATTTTGTGAATCTAAAGGTTGGAAAACTGCATTACTAAGTGAAAGCGAGGGAACTGTTGGCGGCTACAAAGAAGTGCAAATTGAAGTTTCGGGCGATGATGTATATGGAATTTTAAAATTTGAAAGTGGCGTTCATCGGGTACAACGTGTGCCGGACACAGAAGCAAGTGGTCGCGTTCATACGAGTGCAGCAACCGTTGCAGTAATGCCTGAAGCAGAAGAAGTTGATGTGGAAGTGAGAGACAGTGATGTAAAAATGGAAACTGCCCGAAGCGGCGGGGCAGGTGGGCAGAATGTAAACAAGGTGGAAACAAAAGTAATGCTTACACACATTCCAACAGGCTTGGTGATTGTTTGCCAGACAGAAAGAAGTCAATTGGGCAACCGCGAAAAAGCCATGCAAATGTTGCGAACAAAATTATACGAAGAAGAAGTACGGAAGCAGGAAGAAGAAATTTCACGACATAGAAAGAGTTTGGTCAGTACGGGCGACAGATCTGCCAAAATAAGAACCTATAATTACCCGCAAGGTAGAGTGACAGACCATCGTATCGGATTAACGGTGTATAATTTAGAAAACGTTTTGAATGGAAATTTACAGGAATTTATAGATGCACTTCAATTTGCAGAAAACTCAGAAAAACTTTCAAACCAATAAATATTTTTTTCTAAAACTCAGTTACAATATCAGGTAAATGTCATTTTGAAAAAAAAAATTTAAGGTGAATTATAAATTCCTCTTCTTAAATTTTCCTTAACAAACGGTACATTACTTTTGGCATGGGATTTGAAATATATGATTCAACAACATTAAATTTCAATTTTCTCATAAGCAGTTAGTTTTGGTAAACGGCCCCTGTTTCTACAGGGGCCTTCTTTTTTTCTGAAAGTTATAATTTTGGTCATGAATTATACAAATTAAGAAGGATCACAGATAGTAAACGAATGAATTATCGAGATTTCCTTTTGCCAAAATAAATAATTTATATACTTCTGACAATAAATAATTTTTTGTTAAGCCATAATCCCAAAAGATAAAACATAGAATTTTAACTCCGAACAGATTTAACTTTGCAAATAATGCAAAATAAAATTCAATTGCATTTCCTGAAAAAAAATGGGTAACGATAATACGGGGCAGATTTTTCAAACAGATAAATCAACAAGATGGAAAAGATTTAAGTGGACTGGACGAGTGATTTTAATGATCAGCATTTTCTTTTTTGTGGTGTTAGGAATTGCTTTATACAGCGGATCATTACCCAACATTCCCAATATGGAAGCGAAAGCGCGTGAATACCAAACGGCACTTGATCCATCAAATCCACTGATTTTAAAAAACCATCAAAATTCAAAATACAAAGGCTTTAAAGAATTTTTATTTAATAAATTAAAAAGTGATTCTTTAAAAAGAATTAAGAATGCTGGTGGGTCAAAGGCAAATTCGCTTTCACTGATCCGCGCTGCTTTTTATACTCCCTGGAATGCAAATCTTTCGTTGACTGATCTTAAAAAAAATGCGGACAAGATCAATACAATCTTCCCTGAATGGTTTTTCATTGATACAATAACTCATCGCCTTCAAACCAGGATTGATAGTGCAGGTCTTGCTTTGATGCAACAAAAGAAATTGCGCATCATACCGATTCTGACAAATTTTAATACTTCTAAAAAAGATTTTGATGGTAAATTACTGCACAGAATTTTAAACGATACTCTTGAAAGAAATAAGTTTATTCAACAGGTTTCTGACACGCTTTCTTTTTATCACCTAAGCGGGATTAATATTGACTTTGAAGAGTTGCAGGAAAAAACAAATGGACCGCTTACCTCTTTTCAAAAGAAAATATTCGAAACACTTCATGCAAAAAATCTTCTCGTTAGTATGGATGTAGAACCAAAAAATAACGATTATGATTACAATAAATTATCGGATTATAACGACTATATTATTTTGATGGCTTATGATGAACACAACGGATCTACAGGACCAGGGCCAATTAGCGGGCAAAAATGGATAGAGGACGCTGTATCATGGACTGCAGATAGAATAGATCCTGCCAAAATTATTGTAGGTGTCGCCGGATTTGGTTATAGTTGGTCAGATGGAAAATTAGATGAGTTGCCACTCACTTTCAATGATGCAATCAACAAAGCAAAAAACATCAATGCAAAAATCATTTATGATGATGACACTTACAATCTTCATTATAATTATGCAACACAAAATACAGAAGATTCTACGGATATTATCAACCATGAAGTTTGGTTTACAGACGCGGCGACTACATTTAATGTTTTAAGATTCAGTGATGAATTCCCAACTGCCGGAACGGTATTGTGGCGCCTTGGAAGTGAGGATCAGCGCATCTGGAAATTTTATAACCGAAGTTTAAGCAATGCTTCTTTACAAAAGAATCCTTTCCAATTTGATTCGCTCAAAACAATTGTAGTTCAGAACAGTGTTATATTCCAGGACGAAGGAGAAGTATTGGACATTCTTTATTCGCCGCAGCCAGGGAAAATAAATCTTGAAATTGACACCACTGAACAATTAATTTCTGAACAAAATTATGTGCAGCTACCGTCAGGATATGTGATCAGGAAATTTGCAGAGGATACAACTATTGGTAAAGGACATAAGCTCATTCTTACTTTTGATGATGGGCCAAGCGCAGAATGGACACCAAAAATTCTGGATATTCTCGAACGGGAAAAAGTGCCGGCAGCATTTTTTGTTATTGGCATTAATGCCGAACAAAATATCCCCATTTTAAAAAGAGAATATACTGATGGATTCGAAATAGGCAATCACACTTTCACACATCACAATATTGCCGAGATGAGCTTATCAAGAGCCGCACTCGAAATGAAACTAACGCGCCTCCTCATCGAAAGTGTTACCGGCCATTCTACGATTCTATTCAGAGCACCTTATAATGCTGATTCAGAACCTGAAAGTTATGAGGAACTTGCGCCGATACAAAGAAGTCGCGATGAAAATTATCTGACAATTAATGAAAGTATTGATCCAAATGATTGGGCGGTTGGCGTAAGCGCAGATAGCATTTTTGAAAGAGTCGTAAGACAGGTTGCTTCTACCAACGCTAGTATTATTTTATTACATGACGCTGGAGGAGAGACTCGCCAGGCCACTGTTGACGCTCTTCCACGTATTATTGATTATTTCAAAAAACAAGGTTATGTATTTAGTTCTGTTTCTGATCTGATGGGAAAAACGAGAGACGAAGTAATGCCAAGAGTTGCAGATTCGCGTGACCGGTGGACGAGAAAATTTAATTTTTTTTTGGCAGAAACTGCATATTGGAGCGGACAAATTTTATTCACGCTATTTATCATCGGCATTTTATTGTCGGTTGGCCGAATGATTATTATGGCCATATTGGCGAGCATCCAAAAGAGAAAAGAGGAAAATTTAAATCCTGTCGCTTTTCCTGTTTATCTTTTAGGTGAAAAAAATATATATCCTTTAGTAAGTATTATTGTTCCCGCATACAACGAAGAAATAAATTCTATCAGAACCGTAAACAGCCTGCTGGCACAGGATTATCCTGAAATAGAAATTATTTTTGTAGATGACGGAAGTATAGATAAAACTTTCTTAAACGTAAATGAAACTTTTAAAGACAATCCAAAAGTTTTCGTTTTTACAAAAATGAACGGTGGAAAAGCTTCGGCGCTAAATCTGGGAATTGAAAAATCAAAAGCTGATTTTGTGGTTTGCATAGATGCGGATACGCAATTAAAGTCTGATGCGGTTACTTTATTAATGAAAAAATTTGACCAGGAAAATGTAGCGGCAGTTGCAGGAAATGTGAAAGTGGGAAATGAAGTAAATATGATTACGCGCTGGCAAAGTATTGAATACATTACTTCACAAAATTTTGATCGTCGTGCATTTGATCTTTTGAATTGTATTACTGTAATTCCCGGAGCTATTGGGGCTTTCAGGAAAGATGCAATATTAATTGCCGGTGGATTTACAACGGATACACTGGCGGAAGATTGTGATCTGACGATGCGGCTTTTACGAAATGGGTACATTATTAGGAATTGCACAGCAGCGATTTCCTATACAGAAGCACCCGAAACTTTTAAGCAATTCTTAAAACAAAGATTTCGCTGGAGTTTTGGAATCATGCAATGTTTCTGGAAACACCGGGATACAATTTTCAACAAAAAATACAAGAATTTTGGAATGATCGCAATGCCAAACATTCTTATTTTTCAAATTCTTTTACCGATACTAGCACCTTTGGCCGATATTATTCTTGTGCTAAGTTTGCTCGCCGCTTCTTTTGGAATTGTTGTGGCCAGCATCCCGCATATCATTCTTTATTATTTAATTTTTACTTTGGTGGATATTGCAGGAGCCGCGCTGGCATTTGCTTACGAAAAAGAAAATCATTTAAAATTGATCTGGATGCTGCCGCAAAGATTGGTATATCGCCAGATGATGTACTACATTCTCATAAAATCTTTTAATAAAGCCATCAAAGGCGAATTGCAGGGCTGGGGCGCATTAAAAAGAACAGGAAGAGTGAAAGAAGTAACGGTTAGTGCCTAACAAGATGTAAAATAGCTCCGTAAAATCTTTCTTTCAGTAAACAAATAAATAACCCGAATTCTTATTCCATTTTGGATATTAATTAATGATCGTTAAAGAATAAGGCGGCAAAAGAATATTTTTTGATCCGTTCATTTTTTTTGTAACCGGCGGAAGATTTCTGGAAGGATAACTATGAAACCCCTTATCAATCCAATGATATTGTTGTTTGGAATATTGAATTAACTTTTCAAAATGCAATTCGCTTATTTCTTTTGAAACTTTATTTTCTACATCAACATCAACATTAAAAGTTCTCTTTGGATCTTTATTTATTAGCATTACCGACCATTTGCCATCAGGACTTCTCAGCGGATATGCAGATACAAAAGATTCATTTTTTCTTTTGTGAATCCGGGATGAAGAAGGATAAATTTCTACAATGGAATCGGAAGACTTTGCCCAGTTTTCGGTAATTATTTTTGTTCCAAAATAAGCCGCCGTTTTAAATTTAATTTTGTCATCTTCTCCTAAACCAAATAAAATATTATTACCATAACCACTACATTTGAAAGATTGTTGCAAATAAGCTGGTTCATAGCCATATAGAAAACTCTTTTTACCACCTAATTCCAAAAATTTACCCAAAATATCAGCATACATTAATGCGCCTTCTATTTCAACTTCGGGCTTGCCTTCATACGCGGAATATCCGTACTCTGTGAGATATTTTGGTATGTTTGGTGGCAAAATATTTTCAAAATTTTTTAGTGCAATTGAAAGCATCTGCGGAGCGATAATCAGTTGTGACGCTGTTTTAGCGCATAAATCGTCAAAGGGATACCATTCAAAAGTGAAGAAATTATAGAGATGAATGCCATTATGTTTCCTTAAATAATTTAAAAAAAGCGTCGTCCATTTTGATTCTGTGAATGAAGAACTATCATCGGGCGTAAATGAAATGGAGGCAAACCCGGGACCGCCCATTTTTATCGTGGAATCCAACTCTTTAATCTTCGTTCCCAACTGATAATAAAGCGCCGCATAATCTACCGGAGCAATTAATTGACCTTCCGGCTCCTCTCCCATTTCAAGTTCCTGCACCAGGTATTTTTTTGCTTTTAGATACTTCATCATAGCGAGCACGTTTTCGGGTGTATCGTATATAAGCCCCGCGGGCATTAAAACAGGTTGATTTGCTGTAATTCCACTTATAAAAAAACGATCTATTCCTGCCTGCTCAACATTCAAATCAATATCATTTACGGTATGCCATGAATCTGTAGAAGATACATAAATAATGCTTTGCTGATGATCTGGTGAATGATGAACCCAATCATGAAATTTCTCATTTGCATTTAACAAACCAACTTTCATTTCTCTAATTGCAAATCCCAGTCTGTCGCGAATATCTTCCGACTTTATATCAGAAGTATATGAACTTTGGATCATAGAAATCCGGATAAAACGAACTTTGAAAGGTTTATTAGAAATCTTTATTGTTCTATTTTCGCCCTTCAAATTTCGAAAAGAATCTTTTGAAAAACGCCGCCATATATTTGGTTGAAAAGGATCAAAATAATCGGGATCAACATCATGTGCATAGTCAACTATAAATGATTCTGCATAAGGATTTCCCCATTTTATCCGCAAAGCATTTACCTCATATTTTTTGCCTAAATCTACAATTACCCATTGTGGATGATCTTCATTAGATTCCTTCGTAAAATATTTATCGAGATAAGGATTACTTTTCCAAAAAGTTGACGAATCGCCATCATCAATTTTTGAATACCCATCATTATTTGCCTGGTCAAAAGTGTTGCCCCTTCTCGGCAATCTGTATCCATTTGAAATTTGTATCGGCTGATTTGAGACGCTATCAGAAATCCAATATCCCTGTTTCTTATCTTTCTCACTCCATCTTCCATTCGGATTCCAATGCCATACCTCACCTGCCAATTCAGTCCTTAATCTATAGCTCACCGGCTTCAATCCAGTTGTTTGCATCAACTGAATATTTATCGGAGTGAGCATTCGGTTTATATCTCCCTTCAAATGTCCGTCAAAGTCTCCGCCTATAT
>JBEPVG010000053.1:0-8983 GCA_041691175.1 Chitinophagaceae bacterium | reverse complement strand
GTGTAAAAGGCTGGGAGGCTTTGGAAAAAACAGTTGCATATATTCCCTCAACCCATTTTAAAATTGCTGATGCAAAACGCGGCGATATTGGAAACACTTCCAATCAATACGCTAAAGCATTTTTTGAAACCATTCCTTTTGATGCCATAACTGTAGCGCCATACATGGGAAGAGACAGTATAAAGCCGTTTTTGGATTATCAAAATAAATGGACGATCGTTTTAGGATTGACCAGCAACGAAGGCAGTAAAGATTTTCAGCAACAGCGTCTTCATGGAAAGTTTTTGTATGAAGAAGTAATCAGAAAAACTGCCGAATGGGGAACAGAAAACAATCTTATGTTTGTAATTGGTGCTACAAAAGTTGAAGAAATCTTTTCAATAAGAGAAAAAATTCCAAATCATTTTTTATTAATCCCCGGAGTTGGTTTTCAAGGTGGCAATCTTGCAGAAGTGTCCAAATATGGACTGAATAAAGATTGTGGGCTTTTGGTAAATGTTTCACGTGCAATTATTTATGCGGGGAAAGGGAGAAAATTTGCAGAAGAAGCGAGAGAAATTGCTTTGGATTATCAAACAAAAATGAAGCATTATCTGAACTTTTGATCAATAAATAAACAAATAAGGTTTATTTCTATTTCTCTTTCAAAATTATATTGTGTCGAGATCTTTACAATCAAGGGATTCTTTTTATTTCATGCATTTTTATAGTAATTTTGATCACATCTGTGATTGTAACTTTTGTTATGGATAATTACTCTAACGAGTGCAACCCCTGTTGCGAAAAAGACGTTTAATCACACTTTAACTTAAATTATTTTAACTTATTAATTATGGAAGATTATCCAAACGAAGAGCATGTAGTAAAGATTCTTGACGTTAAGAATTTAACGCATAATGTAAAAAGATTTACACTCAGCAAACCCGAAAATTATACTTTCCAGCCTGGCCAGGCTACAGACATTGTTATTAATTTACCAAACTGGAAAGATGAAAGAAGGCCTTTTACTTTTACCTGCCTCAATGATTCGAACACGCTTGAATTCACAATTAAAATTTATGATGATCACGAAGGTGTTACCAACCAACTGGGAAAATTAAAAGCAGGAGATGAATTAATTGTACACGATGTTTTCGGAGCTATTCATTATAAAGGTGATGGCGTTTTTATAGCCGGTGGAGCCGGCATTACACCGTTCATAGCTATTCTTCGCGACTTGCATAAAATAGGCAACCTGGGAAATAATGAATTGATTTTTTCTAATAAAACCGTCAACGATATTATTTTAAAAGAGGAGTTTGAAAATATTCTTGGCGATAATTTTATAAACACAATAACTGAGGAGAAAACGGATTCATATGACCATGAAAAAATTGATGAAAAATATCTGGCAAAAAAAATAACGGATTTTAATAAATATTTTTATATCTGCGGTCCAGACCCCATGGTAGAAGCCATTCATAAAGATCTGTTGAATTTAGGAGTTAAAGAAGAACAAATTGTAATTGAAGAATTTTAAATCTGGCTATTTGTCTGAAAATTGTTATATTGAATGAATAATTATTAAAGAAAAAATCATGAAAACATTACTATTAAATAATTAGGACGCAGGTTTTTTATAATTATATTTTTTGAAGAATAACAAATACTTAAATCATGGCAAAAGATCCTTATAAAATTAAAAAGCTTTTAAACACTAAAAACGGAACTTTTACTTATTATAGCCTACCCGAATTAGAAAAACAAGGCCATAATATTTCAAAAATGCCCTTTTCAATTCGGATTTTGTTGGAAAATGTTTTACGCAATTTTGATGATTTTGCAGTAACAAAAGAGAATATTGAAACGCTTTTAAATTGGAAACCAACCGGTTCGGATAAAGATATTCCCTTTAAACCTGCGCGTGTTTTAATGCAGGATTTTACAGGCGTTCCGGCGGTAGTGGATATCGCTTCGCTCAGAGCAGAAATAGCACGGAAAGGTAAAAATCCGGATGAGATTAATCCGTTAATTCCTGTTGATTTGATAATAGATCACTCGGTTCAGGTAGATTATTTTGGGACAGAATATGCCTATAAAAGAAATATGGATGAAGAATACAAGCGTAATCACGAACGCTATTCTTTTTTAAAATGGGCACAGAAATCTTTCAATAATTTCAGCGTGGTTCCTCCGGGAATGGGAATTTGCCACCAAATAAATTTAGAATATTTATCAAAAGGGGTGGTAGAAAGAAATGGTGAAATTTTTCCGGATACTTTAGTTGGGACAGATAGTCATACGCCAATGGTAAATGGAATTGGCGTTGTTGCGTGGGGAGTTGGAGGCATCGAAGCAGAGGCGGCTATTCTGGGCCAACCCATTTATTTTATCATGCCGGAAGTAATCGGTTTAAGACTAACAAACAAACTTCCTTTGGGTTCTACTGCTACAGACCTGGTTCTAAATATTGCTGAGCTTTTAAGAAAACGTGGTGTTGTCGGAAAATTTGTGGAAGTCTTTGGAGATGGATTGAATACCCTTTCGGTTCCTGACCGGGCAACTATCGGAAACATGTCACCAGAATTTGGATGCACCATCACCTATTTTCCTATAGACGATAAAACGTTGGAATATATGCGCAAAAGCAATCGTTCCGAAGAACAGGTAAAACTTGTAGAGGATTATTGCAAAACCAACCTGCTTTGGCGTACTGGTGATGAGCATATTACTTATACAGATATTTTGGAACTCGATCTTTCATCTATCCAACCGAGTGTTGCCGGTCCAAAACGCCCACAAGATAAAATTCTGTTGAAAGATTTAAAATCCAAGTTTTATGAATTGATGGAAAAAAATTATGGTCGTCAGTATCTTAAACCTGTAGAACAAATATCGCGTTGGTTTTCTGAAGGTGGAAGCCAGCCGGTAGATGCTCCTGCGGCAATGCCTCCAAATACTAAAATTGAGGAGAAAGAAATGAATGGGATGAAGACAGTTTGGATTACGCTTGGGCAGGAAAAATTTGAACTCACAGACGGCTCTGTTGCAATAGCGGCAATTACTTCCTGCACCAATACTTCTAATCCTTTTGTAATGATCGGCGCAGGATTGGTAGCAAGGAAAGCACGCGAACACGGATTGGATATTAAACCATGGGTGAAAACTTCATTGGCTCCGGGTTCAAAAGTAGTGACAGATTATTTGGAGAAAGCTGATTTACTGGATGACCTGGAAGCATTACAATTTCATTTAGTGGGTTATGGTTGCACTTCATGTATTGGAAATTCTGGTCCTTTACCTCCATACATTTCCAAAGCAGTTGAAGAACATGATTTGGTTGTTGCTTCGGTTCTTTCGGGTAACAGGAATTTTGAGGCCCGCATTCATCCACAAGTAAGAATGAACTTTTTAATGTCGCCGATGTTGGTTGTTGCGTACGCAATTGCAGGCCGCGTGGATATTGATTTAACAAACGATCCGATCAGTTATGATCCGAATCAAAGACCGGTTTATTTGAAAGATATCTGGCCGACAGATGACGAGATAAATGACATCATGAGTAAAGTCCTCACTCCAAAAGATTTTGCAAAAAACTATGGAGAAATATTCGAGGGAAATGATATCTGGAAAAAATTAAATGTCCCGGATGAAAAATTATATGTTTGGGATAAAACTTCCACTTATGTAAAAGAGGTTCCATTCTTTTATAACATTTCTGATGATGCACAACCTATTCAGGATATTTCTGGTGCAAGAGTTTTATTAATGTTGGGTGATAGTGTTACAACCGATCATATTTCCCCCGCAGGTTCATTTAATGAGCAATCACCTGCCGGTAATTATTTAATAAATCAGGCGGTAGAAAAAAAGGATTTTAATTCTTATGGGTCACGGCGGGGAAACGATGAAGTAATGGTTCGGGGAACATTTGCCAATGTTAGAATAAAAAATTTATTAGTTAAAAGAGAAGGAGGATATACAAAATATCTACCTTCCGATGAGGAAATGTCAGTGTATGATGCAGCTATGAAATACAAGGAAACAAAAACGCCATTGATTGTTTTAGCTGGTAAAGAATATGGCAGCGGCTCATCCAGAGATTGGGCGGCAAAAGGTACCTTTTTGCTTGGTGTAAAAGCCGTAATAGCTGAAAGTTATGAACGAATCCACAGGAGTAATTTAGTAGGAATGGGCGTTTTGCCACTTCAATATAAAGACGGCGAAACTGCGGCAAGTTTGGGACTAACCGGCGATGAAATCTATACAATTAACGGTATTGCTGAAGATATAAAACCGCTGAAAGAAGTTCAGGTTATTGCCAAAAAAAGTGACGGTGTTGAAATAAAATTTAATGCTATTGCACGAATGGATTCTCATATTGAAATTGAATATTATCGTCATGGTGGGATTCTTCAATACGTGCTCCGTCAATTCTTGGAAAAGGTAGAATCAAATGCTTAATAGCTTTTTTAGGAAATAACAATTGGTAATATTTGTTAGTTTACTGTTTTTTTAAACAATATTCCCCATATTTCTTGTCTGTCCTGGATGAGAGAAGTTTCGTTTGTATCTCATCCTCATAAACGCTTGCAATTTATTTATTTTAATAAAGGAAGTTTCTTTTACATAGCTTAAATTTGCAACCTAAATTTAAAATAAAAACAGATAAATTATGAGCACAGTAAAAGTTGCCATTAATGGTTTCGGCAGAATTGGACGCCTGGTATTCAGGCAGATTTATAACATGGAGGGTATAGATGTTGTTGCCATTAACGATTTAACCAGTCCTAAACAGTTAGCACATTTATTAAAATATGATAGTTCTCAAGGAAGATTTGAAAGTGAAGTGAAACATACCGATAATTCAATCATTGTAAATGGCGAAGAAATAAAGATTTATGCACAAAGAGATCCTGCTCAAATTCCCTGGGGTAATCATGATGTGGATGTTGTAATTGAAAGCACTGGATTTTTTGCTGATAAAGATAAAGCGCAAGCGCATATTACCGCAGGAGCAAAGAGAGTCGTGGTTTCCGCTCCCGCAACAGGAGGAGTGAAAACAGTTGTTTTTAATGTAAATCACCAAATTCTTGATGGAAGCGAAATTATTATTTCATGCGCATCATGCACAACCAATTGCCTTGCTCCAATGGCAAAAGTTTTGAACGATTCTTTTGGTATTGAAACTGGATTTATGACAACGATCCACGCTTATACTAATGATCAAAATACTCTAGACGCACCTCATCCAAAAGGAGATTTGAGAAGAGCAAGAGCCGCCGCTAGCAACATCGTTCCAAATAGTACAGGCGCTGCAAAAGCAATTGGCCTCGTTTTACCGGAGATAAAGGGCAAATTAGATGGTGTGGCCCAAAGAGTTCCGGTAATTACCGGATCACTTACTGAATTGACCACAATTTTAGCTAAAAAAGTAACCGTGGAAGAAGTGAACGCTGCGATGAAAGCCGCTTCCAATGAGAGTTATGGCTATAATGAAGATGAAATCGTAAGCTCCGATGTAATTGGAATGCACTTCGGTTCTTTATTTGATTCTACCCAAACAAAAGTGCTTACCGTAGGCGAAAATCAGTTGGTTAAAACCGTTAGCTGGTATGATAATGAGATGAGTTACGTATCACAATTGGTGCGTACGGTTCATTATTTTGGAAAGCTGATTAAAAAATAAAAAACAATTTCTAAATAAAAAATCTCCCTGGCTTTATAAAGAGCAGGGAGATTCTTTTTTACCAAATATTTAGTGATTATTTCTTTTTCAATCCCGAAAGAAAGTTTTCCAAAGCAGAAACCATGCTTGGTACTTTCGGCTCAGGAGCAAGAATATCCGGATGGAATCCTGCGTTGATTACTGCTTTACGCGTATTATCGCCAAATGCGCCAATTAAAGTTCCGTTTTGTTTAAATGATGGACAATTTTCCGTAAAACTTTTTACCCCCAGTGGCGTGAAAAAACAAATGATCTGATAGTTATATTGTTGAATGATTTCCTTTACATCGTTCGATATAATTTCATAAAGTACTGGTATGGCATAAGCGCAATTATTTGAAATAAGCCAGTTGGTTATTTCACTGTCAAAAGAATGTGAACATGGATATAAAAATTTTTCCTGATCCTTATATTTTGACATCACTTCAAACAGATTTTTATTGGTCCCGTCAACGCTATAAAAAACTTTACGTTTTCTATACAAAATAAATTTCTGAAGATAAAGCGCGACTGATTCTGTAATGCAGAAATATTTTAAATCCTGAGAAACGGTAATTCTCATTTCTTCACAAGTTCTGAAAAAATGATCGATCGCATTCCTGCTGTTAAAAATTACTGCGGTATAGGAAAGAATATCGATTTTTTGTTTCCTGAATTCTTTTGATGGAATCGCTTCTACGCGAATGAATGGCGCAAAACTTAAATTAATTTTATACTTTCTTGCCATTTCAAAATACGGAGACTTTTCATTTTCCGGTCTAGCCTGAGTAATGAGAATATTCTGAATTCCCTTTATTGTTCTGGGTTCCGTAGGTACAGTATTTATATCCATTTTAGAGTTCATGCAGTAGGTGGCAAATTTAGGATTTTTTGTGAACATACTTTCAAAAGCGTGAAAAATGATATGCCTGATTAAATCAAATAATCTACCGCCACTTTATATATAAGGAGCAATGGAATAATTTCTGCACCTACAATATAAATTATAAAATGAAAAGGATTTAATGGAACCTTTCGCTCCATTGCGCCATAGCTTTTTATATATCGGGATAAGAAAAATAATCCAAATATCATGATCGAAATATTGGTAATTACCGGCAGCCATTGTGTGTTCAAAAATGCGAGTAGAATAATAATCGGAACCAGAATAATCCCGATGATTTTATTAACAAGAAAGATGGCAAAAATATAATTATTCGTTGTTTCAGGAATGTCAGAAACCCAGCCTAGAAATTTAAGCAGGCAAAATTTAATAAAATAAAGCGCCGCCACACTTAAAATACTGAAAGGCAACAACAATTTACTGCTGATCAAACGCGGCGGATGATATTGATTAAAAAGAAGCCAGATATAAATTCCAGTGGTGATCGTAAAAAAAATATTCATAACAAATGAAGGCAATTTTGCCTGTTCAAGCTGATCGGCAAGCTGTGTCTGACGCAAAGAAGTGTTGAAATAAACGCGAAATAAATTTTTAAAATAGCCACTAAAAAGAGTTTTAAAAACGGCCAGTATTAACAAAACAAAACATAAAATATAAAATAAAAACTCTTTACCTGAGTGTTGATGCAGCTTTTCAATAAGAAAAACCGGTTGGTCTTTTATATTGATGTATTTATTTTTTAAAATCCATCGAAGAAGGATAAAATCGTCGGGTTTGGATTCAGGAAAAGTCGTTGCCAGCAAGCTGTCTGGTCTTTTTTGAACCGTATCGTTTATTGCTTTTTTAACTTTAATTTTTTTATTGCTTTCAGCGATTGTGTCCTGCTTAATTGTATCCGGTAAAACAGAAATCTGTGTTTTTTGTTGGTTTACTGTGTCGGGAAGAGCTTCGTATTTATTTTGCGCAAATAGCGTTACTGACAAAAAAATAAAAGTGGAACTGAGGATAAAACAAAAAAAATTTTTGATTTTCATTTTGTCAAAAATAGTTGATATATCCAAAATGAATGCGTGAAGAATTTCTAATGTCAAATTTTACATCGTTGCGTTTTCCCAACGCATAACTTAAATTCAACAAACCAAATTTTGTTTCAAATTCTAATCCGATTCCGGCGCTGATAAATGAATTTGAATAATTTGCAGAAGTAAATTTTGTTTGGGTAAATCCGGCATCAGAAAATCCAAAAAAGTAAGAATTAATTCCAACCAGATATCTGTATTCTGCTGTGAACACGGCATATTTATTTGCATAAATACTTTCTTCGTCAAAACCACGAAGAATTTTGTAGCCACCGATTCTAAATAATTCATTCTGAAAATTTTGCGGACTTTCAATTAAACCCGTATTTACGCCGGCTTTCAACGTACTCATTTTGCCTAAAGGAAAAAAATGCGCACCAAAAGAGACGATTTTAAAACGATAAGTTTTTAATTTAATTGAATCATACAATGAATTAAAATCAAAATCCAGATGCATCGGATCTTTTAAATTTACGATATCGTTATTTTTAGAAGTTTTTTTTATTCCGCCAGTTGCTGTTATGTCTAATTCATTTCCTTTTCGAGGATTCAATCTATTATTTGTATTTACAAAATGATAGCCGATTCCTATATTTCCTGATCCGACATCAATATTCTGTGGAAGCCTTTTTGAATAAATAATCTGGTTTGTATCTACTCCGCCGCCGAGCAAATAATTTTGTTCATTTTCATAAAATATTTTAAAGATTTTATTGGATGAAATCATATACTGAATGCCTAGAATTCCATTCAATTGTAGATAAGAAGAATCTCTTTTCAGTAAATCGAAAGAAAGATCAATTCCAAAATTTGAATTCAAAATATAAGGTTGAGAAAAACCTAAATTTAATCGTGGTGATTGCGGCTGAAGTTGTTGCCAGTTCAGTAGGATATTTTCACCGTTACCCAGAGAATTTTTTAAATCAAGATGAACGTCAGCAGTGATCTGCGCTTTACCGGTAATCGTATTTGCAGGAACAAATCCAATCAACACATTGATCTGGCTGCTGCGTTTTGGTTCCAGGTACAAATTAAGCGTAGCGCCGGTTCCAAGCATTGAAATATTCCATGCCTGTTGCTCCTGAATGAAAGGTAATTGCTGAATGAGCTTCGTTATTTGTTGCAACTTTTTATTATCGTAAACACTTCCATTAGCGATGCCAAGATAATGTTGAAGAAGTGAATTTTTAATTTTTACTTTTCCATAAATTTTAATGCTGTCAATATAATATAACGGACCTTTTGTCGCCTGTAATTCGGCCTTTATTTCATCATTTTTTATTTCAATATTTTGCAGCGAAACTTGTGCAAAGG
>JBEPVG010000052.1:0-9065 GCA_041691175.1 Chitinophagaceae bacterium | reverse complement strand
CGATATATCCATCGGCACTAATGATTACGCCGGAGCCGGAAGCCCTTTCAGGCAACACGCGTTGACGGCCACCGCCACCACCACCCTGGCCAAATAACTGGTTCAGGAGGTCATCGCCAAAAAGATCTGAAAAAGGATTCTGTTGTGGTAAATTGTTATTTACGGCTTTTGCATTCGTAAGTGTTTTAATATGCACCACCGTAGGAATTGCGGCAGCAGCGGCTTGTGTAAAGTCTACAGGCGCACCTGCCGGCCCATATCCGCTATCCAAAAATCCTGCATACTTATAATTAGTAGGAATATTGGATTGAAAATTCGGGTTATTGCCATTGGCGTCATATTTATTATAGGCGAAAATAACCACTAAAGTTGTGAGTGCGCTTATGAGCACAGAAAGTAAAATGTTTTTTGTTTTCATTTTCGAAATTTTTATTTGTATCAGGTTCGATTGTTGTTTGGCAACCTTTTTTTTGTGAATTGACTATCAAAATATATGCCCCGGATAAAAGTAAAACAAGGACAATCAATTTTTTTACCGTTCAATTACCTTTAACAAGAAATTAAAATTGGTTGTCAAGAGTGTAAATTTAATTCAGGAAAAAGAAAAAATTTTCTTAAGAATTTCTGTAGGCTTTGAAAGAAAGGTGAAGATTTTTTTGGCAAAATGAAAATCGCGGTTATTTGTTTATTTACTGTAAAAAATATTTTACTGTGATTTTAACGGCTTAATAAAAACTGCATCGTATCAATTCCATCGGCATAATCAAATAAACCCGGCTCCTGGGATTTGCCAAAAGGAATATGATTTTCGCCGACAATACATTGAATGTTATCTTCCTTTTTTAGTTCATCAAAAACAGTTTTTTCATTCTGATAAAAAGAATAATTTAAAACACTTACGGGTGAAAAAACATTTTCATTTTCAGACAGAATGATGCTTTCATTGGTCATGTAAAACTGACTATTCATTAGGAAAATGGCAAGATTATAATCATAATTATTTCGGTATTTGGTTAGATCAGAAAAGTAATTATATTTTTTAAAAGCATTCAAAAGCATTTCAAAATTATAATTTTCAGGCACATAAATTTTAGTAACATTGCGGCAGCCTAAACCAAAATAAGTATATACATCATCTGCCAGGAAAGTAAGCGTGCTAAGGGTTTCATCGCCTTTTAATACTGCTACCGAAGTTTTGTTTTTTCGAATAATTGATGAATATTTCCCAAAATAATGATGAAAATATCTTGCTGAATTATTGCTGCCTGTAGCAATATAAGCGTCGCAATCTTTGAGCATTGGCCTGGTTTCGACCACGACTGAAACTTTTGGATTCCATTGCTGCAATTTTTCAATTAAATGTTTTAGCAACACATCATCTTTATCAGAAAGTTTAATTATTTGGTGATGACCTGTTATAAATACAGACAAGAAATCGTGAAAGCCAACCAAAGGAATATTCCCGGCCATTACGATGCCAATCTTTTGTGGATGAACATTATCGTCAAGATGATAATATTGGATCCACGGCGCCAGTTTTTCAGGATCGAGAAAATGAGTAGAGATATTTTTGAAAGAGTAACTAATAAATTCTTCAGTGAACCATTTATTATTTTCAAAAGCTTTTTGTTTCACCTCTTTTAACTCCTCACCATCTTCCATCAAATATTTTCCAAGGTTTACCATTAAGGTAATTCTTTCTGCTAAATTCATGTGAGTAAAATTATCTGTTTATATTTGTACTTATTAAAAGCAGGCAAAATTCGGAAATAATTTTGACGCTTTCTGAACTGGTTAAAACATAAATAAAATGGCAATAAAAATAACAGATGAATGTATTAATTGTGGTGCTTGTGAACCTGAATGTCCAAACAATGCAATTTATGAAGGAGGCGTAGAATGGGCGCTGGAAGACGGAACAACCGTAAAAGGAGAGGTTGCTTTAATGGATGGAAGCCTGATGAATTTTGCGCAGCGAAATTCCCCAATTTCAAGTGATACCTATTTTATAGTTCCTGATAAATGCACCGAATGCCAGGGATTTCATGAAGAGCCACAATGCGCTGCAGTTTGTCCCGTAGATTGTTGTATTCCGGATGAATTATATAAAGAAACAGTTGAGGAATTGTTGGCAAAAAAGGATAAATTGCATATATAATCTTAAGGGTATAATAGCCCTGATAAACGCAGGTGATATTTCCTGTTAAACGGCGACGGTATTGCGAAATACTTTCGCCTTTTTTTAAAACATCTTTTATGACAGTTCAAAAAAATATTTGTTTCTTAATTTTACTTTTTATTTGTCCACTGATATTTATTTCATGCAATGAAAACAAAGAAACCGTAACACAACGGCCATCAGTAGACGAAATTTTGGATGCAGATATTTCATTCTCAGATATGAGCCGCCAGGTTGGTATGAAGAAAGCATTTTTACAATACGTAGATGACAATGATGGTGTTTTACTAAGACCTGGCCATCCGCCGATTGTCGGAGCAGATGCGATAGATTATTTAAGCCGGTTAAGTGACACTTCTTATACTTTAAGTTGGAAACCATCAAAAGGTGAAATTTCAAAATCGGGAGATTTGGGGTTCACCTATGGGATTTATGAACTGAAGATGAAGGATTCTGTTTATAAAGGAACCTATGTGAGTATCTGGAAAAAACAAAACGATGGTTCATGGAAGTTTGTGCTGGATGCAGGAACTGAAGGGATTCAATAATTAATAATACCATCTTAATAATGCCTCCAGGTAGTAATAATCAGCATAAGGCAAAGGCACATGTTTTACCACTTCTTTTGAAGACAAAACAGGTTTTTTTCTGCGCCATCGGGGTAACCGGAAAAGATAATAAAATGAAATCAAGTAGATACCTATTTTTAAATCGATTCATTATCTGGCTACAACAGCTTTAAAACGAAAGTAGGAATAGGCATTATTTGTTTGTTTACTAAAAATATAAATTCACATTTTTGAAACACCGATTTGTTTAAATTATTTTAAAACGAAAATATAAATAGGCAATATTTATTCGATTACTTATGATAAATAAATTCTAAATTCTTTCTCATTATCTTCTAATAAATTTCTAACATTTATCTTGCAGAAAATTTTTGATGAAAAAAACGGGGATACTTGGCGGAGGCCAGCTAGGAAGAATGTTATTGCAGGCTGCGGCCAATTATCCTGTAGAAACCTTTGTTTTGGAAAGTGATGCGGAATGTCCATCTGCCCATTTGTGCAGCCATTTTACAAAAGGCGATATTACCAATTTTAATGACGTTTATAATTTTGGAAAAGACCTAGATGCGATTACCATTGAAATAGAATCTGTAAATATTGACGCGCTCAAAAGATTAGCATCTGAAGGGGTAAAAGTATATCCACGGCCAGCTGCATTGGAAATAATTAAAAATAAAATTGCGCAAAAGAATTTTTATAAAGAAAATCAAATTCCAACATCGCCGTTTGTAATTACATCAAAAAAGGATCAATTAAATAAACATGTTGATTTTTTACCGGCAGTGCACAAACTTGCGCTGGGCGGCTATGATGGGAGAGGAGTACAAATATTAAAGAATGAAAATGATTTGGAAAAGGCATTTGACGAAGAAGCAGTTTTGGAGAAATTGGTCAGTATTAAAAAAGAAATTTCCATTATTGTTGCCGTAGGTGAAGATGGAAAGAATGCGCTATATCCGCCAGTGGAAATGATCTTTAACAAGGAGTTGAATTTATTGGAATATCAATTAAGCCCGGCTAATATTGGTGAAAAAATATTGTGGAAGGCAGAAGCTATTGCATTAACTGTGGTTAAAAATCTTCAAAGCCCGGGGATTTTTGCGGTCGAATTATTTATTGATATTGACGACAATGTGTTGGTGAACGAGACCGCGCCAAGAGTTCACAACAGCGGCCACCACACGATTGAAGCGGCGTTTTCATCCCAGTTTGATATGCTGTGGCGCATCTTGCTTGATTATCCTTTGGGATATACAAAACCAATTATGAATTCCGCGATGGTAAACCTGATTGGTGAGGAAAATTATCGCGGCCCCGTCAAATATCAAAATCTCGCTGAAGTGCTTAGAATTGAAAATGTATTTGTGCATATTTATGGAAAAAAAGAAGCCCGTCCCGGAAGAAAAATGGGGCATGTAACTGTTCTGAGCAACGAAAGACAGGAACTTATACATGTGGCAAATAAAGTGAAACAATTATTAAAGGTCATTTCTTAAAAAATATAGGCGAAGGTTTTTTACTTTTTAAACGTCTTATCAATTCAGTTCAAAAATCAGATTTAGTATAATGAAATTGGGTTACTCGAAATTAATATCAGCAATCATTTTTTTATTTTTTATTTCTTCATGCGGAAGTCAAACTAAAAAAGAAGACTCTCAGAAAAATAATGTGAAAGTAACACCCCGTAATACATCATTACCTGTGCAGGGATATATTATTTATCCAACTGTTTTGCATTCAAGTATAGAAGTGGCGGGTACCTTATTGCCTTTTGAAGAAACAGAAATTCATCCCGAGGTGTCAGGAAAAGTAACCTATTTATTGATCAAAGAAGGTACTCATGTAAGAAAAGGAACTTTGCTGGCAAGACTTTTTGATGGCGATTTGCAGGCACAATTGCAGAAGTTAAAAGTTCAATTACAGGTTGCTCAAAAAACGCAGGAACGACAGCAGCAATTATTAAAAATTGGTGGCATCAGTCAGCAGGATTATGATCTCAGCGTGCTTGATGTAAGCAGCATCAAAGCTGATATGCAGGTAATGCAGGCCGCGATAGACAAAACAATTATTCGCGCGCCATTTGATGGAAAGATCGGTTTTAAAAATATTAGTATCGGTGCTTTCATTACCCCCGCAACGATTATTTCGACCATAAAACAAGATTCTAAATTAAAATTGGAATTTAGTGTTCCTGAAAAATTTGCGCCGGCAGTAAGAATGGGTAATGTAATTAACTTCACAACTGAAGCGAGTAATAAACAGTATAAAGCAAAAATTTACGCAACAGAATCAGGAATTACGGAAGTAAACCGAAGCCTCAAAGTTCATGCGTTGGTTGAAAATACAGATAAAAATATCACAGCCGGCTCATTTGCAAAAGTTTTGTTTGATATGGGCGATAATAACGAGGCGATCATGATTCCGACACAGGCAATTATTCCTGAAGCGCGAAATAAAAAAGTAATTGTTTATAATGGCGGATTGGCAAATTTTATAATTGTAAGTACCGGCACAAGAGATTCTGCAAGAGTAGAAATTTTAAGTGGTCTTTCAATTGGTGATACAGTAATCACCACGGGATTACTTTCCATCAAACCAGGAAGCAAAATCAATCTTTCATCTTTAAATAAGTAGGAACAAAAGTGAATATTTCTCAAACAAGTTTACGCCGGCCTGTATTTGCCATAGTTTTAAATCTGGCAATTGTTTTATTTGGGATCATCGGCTATAAATTTTTGGGCGTTCGCGATTATCCTGCCATTGATCCGCCGAATATTTCGGTGAATACTTCCTATGCGGGTGCAAATTCTGATATTATAGAATCACAAATTACGGAGCCTCTCGAAAAAGCAATTAACGGGATTCCGGGCGTAAAAAATATCAGTTCGTCAAGCAACCAGGGAGGCAGTAGAATTAATGTGGAATTTGAATTAAGTGTGGACCTTGAAACTGCAGCCAATGATGTCAGAGACAAAGTGTCGCAGGCTACAAGGCAATTGCCCCAAGATATAGACGCACCACCGGTTGTGTCAAAAGCGGATGCGAGTGCCCAACCGATCATTGCTGTCACTGTTCAGAGTAATACCCGCAATCTTTTGGAGGTAACCGAATATGCTGAAAATAATATTGTAGAGCGATTACAAACGATTCCAGGAGTAAGTTCCATTTCTGTTTGGGGTGAAAAAAGATATGCGATGCGCATTTGGTTCAAGCCTGATAAATTGCAGGCTTACGGCCTTTCTACTGATGATATTCAAAGTGCTTTACTGACACAAAGTGTAGAACTTCCTGCAGGAAAAATTTCCGGAAATACGACTGAGCTTTCTGTGCGAACTTTTGGGAAACTAAATACAGAAGAACAGTTTAGTAATTTGATAATAAAAAATATTAATGGCGTAAATGTAAAATTAAAAGATGTTGCAGATGTTATTTTAGGCCCTGAAAATGAAGAATCCGGATTGAAAGAAAGTGGTGTTCCGATGATCATGCTCGCAATTATTCCTCAGCCAGGCTCCAATTATGTATCCATCTCTGATGAGTTTTATAAGAGGTTGGATAATATAAAAAAAGAAATCCCTGCCGATTTTAAATTAGATGTAGGAATGGATCAGACAAAGTTTATTAAACAGTCTATTTCAGAAGTTGAAGAAACCTTACTAATTGCCTTAGGATTGGTGATTCTTATTATTTATCTATTCTTCCGCGATTGGATTCTTGCTCTTCGACCATTGTTTGATATTCCGGTTTCTTTGATTGGCGCCTTCTTTATTATGTATGTTTTTGGATTCACGATAAATGTGCTTACACTACTGGCCATCGTACTTGCAACAGGACTTGTAGTGGATGATGGCATTGTCGTCACAGAAAATATTTTCAAAAAGATAGAGGCCGGAATGAATAAATATCAGGCCGCAAAAGAAGGTTCTAAAGAAATTTATTTCGCCGTTATTTCTACTTCTATCACATTGGCAATTGTTTTTTTACCCATTGTTTTTTTGCAGGGATTTGTTGGAAGATTATTTCGTGAATTCGGAATTGTCGTTGCCGGTGCAGTACTTATTTCTGCATTTGTTTCTCTGACATTGACGGTAGTTTTGAATGTGAAATTAACCCACAAAAACCTGGGGCGTTCATGGTTCTATAAAAAAACAGAGCCTTTTTTCCAGGGAATGGAAAATGGTTATAGAAAAAGTCTTGCAACCTTTATGAAATTCAAATGGGTTGCGTTTGCGTTGGTTGCTGTTTGTCTCGGATTGATCTATTTTATTTTTAAAGGCATCCCTTCAGAACTGGCGCCTTTGGAGGATCGCAGTCAATTTCGATTAAGCGTAACGGCGCCAGAAGGAACTTCTTACGATTATATGGATTCTTACATGGATACATTGAGTACGTTTTTGACGGATTCAATTCCTGAAAAGACAATGCTTATAAGCCTTACTGCGCCTGGATTTGGCGGTGGTTCTGTTAACAGTGGATTTTTTAACGTAATGCTTACCGGACCAAAAGACCGGACAAGAACTCAACAGGAAATTGTGGATATGGTAAACAGGAATCTTAAAAATTTTCCACAGGGAAGAGCATTTGCGAGCCAGGAACAAACTATATCTACAAGTCGCCGTGGAGGCCAGCCTGTTCAGTTTGTAATACAAAATAATGATTTTGATAAGATAAGAAAAGTGCTACCTGAATTTTTAGATGCAGCCAAAAAAAGTTCTATTCTTGAGGGTGTGGATGCCGATTTAAAATTTAATAAACCTGAACTCGGCGTGCATATCGATCGGCTTCGGGCAAGTGAATTGGGCGTAAGTGTTGATGCGATTTCTTCTGCTCTTGAAATGGCTTATAGTGACAGAAGGCTTGGTTATTTTTTGAAATCAGGAAAACAATATGAAGTGCTTGGCCAGGTGGATCGCAGCGACAGAGACGATCCGAATGACCTAAGTAAAATAATGGTGAAAAATAGCGCTTCTCAAAATATTAGTCTTGATAATTTAGTAAGTACTTCTGAAGCGTCGGCGCCACCCACTATTTATCATTTTAACAGGTATAAATCTGCTACAATTTCTGCCGGATTACAACCGGGATATACAGTAGGAGATGGAATTAAAGAAATGGATCGGATCTCAAAAGAATTATTAGACCCTTCTTTCACAACCGCTCTGAGCGGCACTTCCAGGGATTATTCTGAAAGTTCAGGAAATACGGTTTTTGCATTTGTGCTTGCCTTGATCCTTATTTATTTAGTGCTTGCTGCACAGTTTGAAAGTTTTATTGATCCGTTTATTATTATGATTACGGTGCCTCTTGCACTCGCCGGAGCTTTACTATCTTTATGGATTTTCGGACAAACGTTTAATATATTTTCACAAATAGGAATGATCATGCTGATTGGATTGGTTACCAAAAACGGAATTTTAATTGTGGAATTTGCCAATCAAAAGCGAGATGCCGGAATGAATAAAATTGATGCAGTTATAGAATCTGCTTACCTGCGGTTAAGGCCCATTTTAATGACCAGCCTTGCAATGTCCCTCGGCGCTTTGCCACTCGCTCTTTCTATTGGCGATGCTTCTACCAGCCGCGTTCCATTAGGAGTTGTGATCGTTGGTGGAATTTTATTTTCACTCATTCTTACATTGTATGTTGTGCCGGCTATGTACGCATTTCTTTCACGCAAAAAACAACCAATGAATGAAGCGCTTTTATAAATTTATTTTTCTTTCCTTCTGCTCAATCCTTTTTCTTAGTCCGATGCTTCATGCGCAAGATACGTTGATGACGGTACAGGAAGCAGTGAAAACTGCGATTGAAAATAACTACGGCATAATCATTAGTAAAAATGAAATTGAAATCGGATCCATCAACAATAACTGGGCGAATGCAGGCGCAATACCGTTTATAAGTGCTTCCGCATCAAAAACCGTCGGCGTAAATAATCTTGAACAAAAATTAAGCAATGGAACCGTAACAAGAAAAAACGGTAACAGGACTCAAAATCTGAACGCGGGAATTGCTGTAAACTGGCGCGTTTTTGATGGTTTGAAAATGTTTGCAACAAAAAAAAGATTGGCAGAGTTAGAAAGAAGTGGTGAATATACTTTCAGAAAAAATTTGAATGAAACAGTTTTCAATGTAGTCAGTTCTTACTACAATATTGTTACATTAAATGAACAAAAGAAAGCAACTATTGAACAAATCAGTTTATACAATGATCGTTATACCCTTTCCCAGCGCAAGTTTGAGATAGGAACAGGCGCTAAATATGAAGTCTTGCAGGCAGAGATTGACTTGAATGAACAGCGCTCGAATTTATTATC
>JBEPVG010000051.1:0-9072 GCA_041691175.1 Chitinophagaceae bacterium | reverse complement strand
GGCCAGTGTAGAATGAACGCCTGAATGAAGCATAAAATACCACATTGCTATTCCGCCAATAATATAAATAATTAGATAATTAATTTTAAACCGATTCAGAAAAAAAAGTAGGGCAAAAATTACGAGAACGAATAACAAATTAATTAACGATAATGATTTGGTATAAAAAATCGCGATAACCATTATGGCTCCCAAATCGTCTATTACTGCAATGGCGGTTAACAGAATTTTCAATGAAGGAGAAACACGATTTCCCAATAAAGAAAGAATGCCGATGGCAAAGGCAATATCTGTGGCCATCGGAATTCCGAAGCCCGACTGAGTGACTGTTCCCCGGTTCAGAAAAATATAAATGCCAGCCGGAATCAGCATTCCTCCAACGGCGGCAAACACAGGCAGCATGGCACTTTTTTTATCAGAAAGCTCACCAACTAAAATTTCTCTTTTTAATTCTAACCCAATTAGAAAAAAGAATATAGCCATCAAACCATCATTCACCCAATGTTCAATACTTAAACCTCCAACATATAAATGCCAAAAATTGAAATAGTTTTCGCTAAAAGAAGAATTGGCGATTAAAAGTGAGATGACAGTGCACACAATTAGTAAAATGCCCCCTTTTTCACCTTCGAAGAATTCGTTGAATGCCCGTGACAATTTTTTTTCAAGCATGAAGGCTCATTTACAAAAAATATTTCTTTAAAAGAAATTGAACACCCTAAAAGATAGTAAACGAAATTTTTCAGATCCTGTAGAATTGCAGAATGGTTTCGTTTATTAGTTCAGTTAAAGTTGATTCAACTTTTATCAATTGACCAGGCCGAACAATAAACAAATCCGCCCGATTGACGCACAAAATTAGAGGAACGGGGGAACATATCAAAATTTGATGGTTTTGGGTAATAAATCAAAAATGAAAAATCCAAACCTCCGTTATGAGGGGAAAAATAAAAACCTTGAATTGTTGGGCCAGTAAACGAAGAAATATGAAAGATTTTTGTTTCCTTAAATCTATAAAAATCATCTTACTACAAGCTCAACTGTAAAAGATACACACAAATCCCGGCAGCAAAACCTACCAATGCCAGCCAGCTTATTTTTTTCAAATACCACATAAAATCAACATGCTCAATTCCCATAACTGCTACTCCCGCGGCTGATCCGATAATGATAGCGCTGCCTCCCGTTCCTGTGGTCAATGCCAAAAATTCCCAAAAAGGATGATCCATAGGGAAGTCGGATAAATGGAACATTCCCTGCGAAGCGGCGACTAAAGGCACATTATCTACAATGGCAGAAAGCAAGCCTAATGCGGTTCCAACAAGGTAATTGTTCTTAAGCGTTCCGGTTAAAAACTCAGCCAACGAATTAAGAATTCCAATGGATTGTAGTGCGGTAATCGCAAGTAAGATTCCCAGGAAAAACAGGATGCTCTGCGTATCTATTCTTTGCAACGCGTGTGCTACACTATATTGCACTACCGCCTCTGCCGGCTTCTTTTTGTGAAGAAAAGCAATGACCACCCACATCAGCCCTAAAGACAAAAGCATCCCCATAAATGGAGGAAGATTTGTAATGGTTTTGAAAACAGGAACAAAAATTAAAAGGCCGATGCCAAGGTAAAGAATAATTTTTCCATCTCTTTTTTCTTCAGGGGTGTCTTTCATATCCTGTTGCACTCTGCTGAAGGTTTGTCCCCTGAATCGAATAGCCATTATCGAAGCAGGAATAATACAAACCACCAGGCTTGGCAATATCAGTACTTTCATAATATTAAGTGCTGATATTTGTCCCCCGATCCAAAGCATCGTAGTGGTAACATCGCCCAATGGAGACCATGCTCCTCCTGCGTTTGCAGCAATAATAACCATCCCTGCAAACCATAATCGCTCTTCTTTTCCCCGCAATAATTTTGAACATAAGGAAGTCATTACAATTGCGGTAGTTAAATTATCCAGCAGCGCAGAAAGAAAAAATGTAAGAAAAGTTATAATTAATAAAAGCTTGGGCTTGCTGGTAGTGGTAATTTTTGAAGTTAGGATTTTAAATCCGCCATGAGAATCTATCAATTCTACGATAGTCATGGCTCCCATCAAAAAGAACAATATGGAAGATATTTCACCAAGATGATCAACCAATTCTTCGCTTACCAGGTGTGGAGATTGGCTTTGAACCACATAAATGGTCCAACACAAAACTCCGGTAATCAAAGCAGAGGCAGCTTTGTTCAAACGAAGCGGGTGTTCTAGCGCAATGCCCAAATACCCTAAAATAAAAACAATAATGATAATAGGTAAAGCCATAATTATAGGTAATATTTTACCGGGGGTTACATCCGGCTTTATTCAAAAATATAAGTAAAAAGTTAGAAAGCTCTTCCTATGGTGATTCAAATAATCATTTTTGTAAAAAAAATTATTTCGCAGTTACTTCATCTGAAGCTTTTTCCGGATTTTTTACAACTAATCTCTTGGCAACTTTTCCTATTGATAACCCCTGCACTACAATGGAAAATAAAACGACAATATAGGTGATCGAGACAAACATGTCGCCGTACATATATTTTGGAAGTGCCAAAGCGAGCGCGACAGAAATACCTCCACGCAAGGCGCCCCACGTGAGAATTGGAATCGCATTTTTTGAAAATGATTTTTTATTTTTTAAAACCCGGATTGGTAAAGAAACCGAAATTAGCCGTCCGAATAAAACGATCACAATGGTGATGCAGCCTAGTGCTAATAAAGTGAGATTGAATGGAATGATCAACATTTCAAAGCCAATCAATAAAAATAAAATTGCATTCATTACTTCATCAATCATCTCCCAAAACTTTCCAATATAGTCACGAGTAACTTCGCTGGCTACTTCATCCATACTTTTATTTCCGGTTATTAATCCCGCCATTACCATGGCCAGAGGGCCGCTTACATGAATCATTTCGGCGAACCAATAACCGCCCATTACGATTGCAAGTGTGATCATCACTTCCACCACATAATTATCAATTGAACGCAAAGCAAGATATCCGATGTATCCAAGCGCCAGGCCGAAAAGCAGGCCACCACCTGCTTCTCGTACAAAGAGCCAAATTATATTCCAAACGGAAGTATTTTGTACACCCATTTGCGCTACTTCCAAAAAAGTGATAAATAAAACAACGCCTACGCCATCATTAAACAAACTTTCTCCACTGATTTTTGTTTCGAGCGATTGAGGAATTTTTGCCTTTTTTAAAATTCCAACAACGGCGATGGGATCGGTTGGAGAAATTAGTGCGCCGAATAAAAGGCAATAAATATAATGGACAGAAAGACCAAAAAGTGAAGTGGTCAAAAATATCAAAGAGCCAATTACAAAAGTTGAAAGTACCACGCCGATAGTCGCAAATGTTATAATTGAAGTCCGTTCTGTTTTTAATTTCTTTGAATCAACATGGATCGCTGCCGCAAAAAGTAAAAAGCTTAGCATTATTTTTAGCAATACTGTTTGAAAATCAATGAGGCTAATTGCCTGAGTGGTTTTTATAAAGAATTCGGGAGAAATTACTCCAATTCCTACCACTGTCAATGAAGCGACCAGAGAAATAATCATGATTCCAACAGTTCGCGGTAATTTGATAAATCGGTGATTGATATAGCCGAAAACCGCTGTCAGTACTATTATCAGTGTTATGATATTGTATATTTCCATCTAGCTTTTCTTTAAGATCGAATTATTACCACGCGGAGTTTCCGAAATATAGGAATAATTTTTTGTCAAATTATTTTTGATAAGAAAATTTTCTCTCTTTGAAAGAATAAATGAGCCGATTATTTTAAAATATATAGGAAACAAAGAAATAAAGAAAATTCCTGTTTTTTTTAAAGACAATTTCAGTAAATAAACAAATAACCTGAATTTTAATTTTGAACCGGCTATTTGCAACAATCTTTTTCTCTTACAAAAACAGATTTGAAAATTTTCCAGCAGAAGCTGCCGACATTATGTAGAAGAGTCATGCGAATTATTTTTTAATAGCTTAAAGTTATAAAATCAAATTGCCGCAAAGGTTGATTTAAGAAATTATTTCGTATTCCGAAAACTAGTTAAATATTGTTCATCTCAAAAATAGGATCGAGCGAAGATCCCGCCGGCAATTCAAAAATAGGATTAATAATTCCATCACGAAGATCATAAACCCATCCATGTAAATGCGGAATCTCATGATGTTTCCATGCATTTTGGATGATAGAAGTTTTTGCAAGATTCATCACCTGCTCTTTTACATTTAATTGTGTAAGCAAATGATGTTTTTCTGCATAAGTTGGCTGTGCATCTATTTCATCGCGATGCATTCTATATACATCTTTAATGTTCCAAATCCATTGATCCATGAGGCCATAACTCTTGTTAGACATTGCCGCAGCAACGCCACCGCAATTATGATGGCCGCAAACAATGATGTGTCTTACTTTCAAAATTTCCACAGCAAATTGTAGCACGCTCAGTAAATTTAAATCTGTGTGAACTACCATGTTTGAAATATTGCGGTGCACAAATATTTCACCTGGTTGAGTTCCGGTAATCTTATCGGCAGGTACGCGGCTGTCACTACATCCGATCCACAAAATTTCAGGCGTTTGCAAATTCACCAGGCGTTGAAAATATTCGGGATCATCTTTGATTTGGCCTTCGGCCCATTCTTTATTGTTTTTTAAAAGTTTTAAATATGCTTCCACTTTTGAGTTTTTAAAGTTTTATTTTTGAAAAACGAAATCTCTTGTACGCATAAATTGTCTCACATATTCAAACCGCCACAAACACTAATCACTTGTCCGGAAATGTAAGAACTCATATCGCTCGCGAGAAAAAGTGCCACGTTTGCAATCTCATCTGTACTTCCAAATCTACCCAAAGGTATTTTTTCTAAAAACGTTTTTGCTGCGTCTCCTTCTTTTAAATAATGCGTCATATCTGTTTCTACAAAACCGGGTGCTATTGCATTACATCGAATATTTCTGCTTCCCAATTCGGCCGCAATTGATTTGGTAAAGCCAATGATTCCCGCCTTGCTCGCGGCGTAACTGCTTTGTCCGGCGTTGCCTCTCATTCCTATAATTGAGCTCATGTTAATGATACTTCCTTTACGAGATTTCATCATTGGCCGGATTACCTGTTTCGTCATATTAAATACACTTTTCAAATTTGTTGCCATCACTTCGTCCCATTGCTCAGTTGTCATTCGCAGCAATAAATTGTCTTTTGAAATGCCAGCATTATTTACCAATATATCTACAGTTCCAAATTCTTTTATTACCTCATTTACCATTTTTTCGCAATCAGAAAAATCAGCGGCATTACTTTTATAGGCTTTTGCTTTTACTCCAAAAGATAGTAATTTTTCTTCCAGTGCCGTTGCCTTTTCGTCACTGCTTACATAAGTAAATGCAACGTGGGAACCGTTTTCAGCGAGTTTCAATGCAATCGCTTCGCCAATACCGCGGCTTCCTCCTGTAATAATTGCCACTCTATTTTCAATCATTTTCATACCGAGTTTTTATTGGCCAAAATTAATGTTTCAAATTTTAAAAATGAACTGCAAAGAAAACGCGATTTTTTTTATTTTAATAAAATCAAATTTTCATGATGGATTTTTTAGAATCAAATTATTGAAAGAAAATATTTACCACAGAATAAAAAAAATCGCTTTCAACTGTTAATTAATCCGGAAATAAATTTTCAAAGTTTTATCTTTACGCAATAAAAATCTCATGCTATGTCGCCCTTTAATTTATCATTGCCTGTAGCCATCGGCAGTGATCACGCAGGCTTCAATTATAAAGAAGCGATCATCTCTTTTCTTGATGGGAAAAATGTAACCTGGAAAGATTTCGGGACTTATTCCACCGAATCTGTTGATTATCCTGACTTCGCCCATCCGGTTGCTGAAGCAGTTGAAAACAATGAAGCCGGGTTTGGAATTTTAATTTGCGGAAGTGCCAACGGCGTAGCGATAACGGCAAACAAACATCAAAACATCAGAGCCGCCATCTGCTGGGGCGAAGAACTGGCGCAGCTTGCACGCAAACACAATGACGCAAATATTATTTGTATTCCCGCACGTTTTGTAAGAGAAAATTTAGTTGAAAAAATGCTTGAGATATTTATACATACTGAGTTCGAAGGTGGAAGGCATCAGAAAAGGGTGAGCAAAATTGCCTGCTGATAATATCTGCACATTTAAATTTAAAATAAAAGCTGCAACATCCCACCCCTGCTCATTACTTAACCAGGGTTTATTATAAGTGGTTCCAAATGACATATTACTTTTGAAAAGCCTGCGAGCTTTGATAATTGATGCATTCCTGAACCAACAATTTAACCTAAGTTCCCCCTGAAAAGTTGGCTATAAATATTCCTTCCCTCCTTCTGGAAATTTTCCTTCTTCATTTTCTCCATGGCATACACTACGATGGGCCAAAAAAAATATTTTCCTTTAGTGCATGTGTATGGCTGCTAAAAAAGAGAAGTTTCTCAGTTGAATGTAAAGCTATCCTGCAAAACAATAAGCACATTGATGTTCCTGTGCCCTGCCGACAGCCCATACTCCTGAAGGAAGAAGTTGAATTCCCGGAAGTATTCCTGCAAGCAGATCTTTATAAACGGTTTCGGGATCTGCATTCATTTTTTGGGCAATCACATGACTGTTAACCAAAATGGCCACTGAGCAAACGCCAAACATTACGCCATCTTTCTGTAATTCATTAATCCCGATTTGTACATTTCCTATCCCCGGAATAGCAAAATCGCCTGGTGCTGGATTCCAGAACATATTGCGTACAGAAGATTCTCCGGTTTTTGGATCTTTAATATTAGCAAATTCACCGAGTTTGTATTTTTCCCAAAGGCTGCTTTCAAATGCATACGGAATTGCTTGATGCCTCAGAATAACAACTTCATTACAATCTTTTGGTTTTGCACCAGTTTGCTCGTTGGACATAAGAAAAACTCTTGACCAGGCAAAGGGCATTATACTATTAGGTTGTGTAACATCAAAAACGATACGGTGTTTGCCTTTAATTTTTTTAAACCATTCTTCAGGGTCTTCAGAAGAAGAATTAAAAGTGCCGGGCATGGCGGTAAGTTTTGTTGGCAAAGCAAGGCTTGACATGGTTAAGGCGCCTGCACTTAAAGCCAGAGTTCCCAGGAAATCCCGTCGATTAGTGGTTGAAATTTGATCTTTAACATTCATAATTGTATATTTAAAAGTGAGAAAATAATTTAAATACTAAGCTGCCAAAATTTTTTAAACAGGATAAGTGAAATCATGAAAACAATTAACCGGTGGATTTTATAAACAGAAGTTGACGCGTATTCTTAAAAAAGGAACCATAAATCCGTACAATGTAAAGAATCAAAAAAATTGATAACTATACGGTTCCTGAATAAGAAATTTAATTGTGGAATAAAAGGTAAAATTGATCTGTGAAGACAAATTTAAAAATTTATTTTAAAATAACATAAATTAAAATATTTATTTAAAAATTGGCGATTAACTATTGTTTATTTGGGGTATAACCATCAAACTTTCATTTTGAACCGACATGTTTTGAAAAAAAAACCGCGACAAGCGCGGCTTTTTCATTCCTGATATAATACCACCCTTTAAAAGCTATTGAACTAATAGTTTTTTTGATATCGTATTTTTTTCTTTGTCCGTTATTTTTAAAATATACAATCCTTTGTGTAACTCACGTATGCTATAGCGGGAATCATTACCCTGAGTAAATGTTTTAATGACCTTTCCGGACATATCTGTAATTTGGATTAGGGCTATTTTTTTTGGTGAAAGAACTTTAATGTAATCCTTCGCAGGGTTGGGATAAATAATAATTGAAGCAACTTTGTTGAAGACGACAGTTGCTATTTTACTGTAAGAGAACTTCCCATCAATATCTACCAGTTTTAAACGGTACAGATTGATTCCGCTATGAGGCGATTCATCGTTAAATGTGTATTGCTGCGTTGATGCATTATTATGAGCATCTGCCTTTCCTATGGAAACAAAATTATTATCAGTTCCGGCTCTTTCTACTTCAAAATGCGAGAAATTAATTTCATTTTCTGTTGTCCAGCTTAAGAATACAGATGATGATTGCCGAAGCGCACCAAACCTTGAAATATTGATGGGTAGTGGGTTTAGCGCTGTGGTAGAAGCCATTGTGAAAGGACTGAAGCTTGTTACAGCCGCTGTAGTCTGGATTGTTCCCATTGTATTGGTTCCTGTGGTGGTTCCATGTCCAAGGTCTTTCCATTTGGCACCATCCCAGCGTGCTACCCGTAAAGATGGAACATCATTTACGACGCCACTACGGTTAGCAGCCCAGCCGATGGTAACAGATACATTTGAAGTGCCGGTAGTTCTATCTAATAGCCAATATTCAGCACGTGAAAGATGATTAAGTGTTGGATCTTTTTGCGTAGAATCATAGGTATCGCCAGGATTCATATTTTTATATTGGGCCCTAAACTGGTCTGTGATTGCAGCCGGGGCTGTTATAGTTATTGGCGCGTAAGCGTTTTTTTGTCCCAGGGGGAAAGTAAAAGCATCGTTACCGATCTTCAGCATCGGGCCATCTACATAGCTGGAGTCAGAACCACCGAGATAGGTCATACCATCTTCCAACAACAAATTGCTATTTACACCTGTCGCAATAATTCCTGAATTGAGATTGAGGTTGGAGGTCACCCTTACTGTATCCATCAGTGTGATCTTAGCCTTTCCGCCTTTGTTCATAATGAGTGTTGGAATTACGATCGGTGTGCTACCTGACTGTTGTACGACTCCATCATTGTTATCCGTGAATTGTATTTTGCTAAGAGAGATTGCATTACTATTTAAAGAAAGGCCTCCGCCGATACTCGTTGTGTCACCTGTGCCAACAGTAAAAGCTGATCCGCTGTTTTTGTTATAAGTTACATTACCGGTATAGTGATTTCCTGTTCCGACAGCATCAGCATCATAAAAAATATTAGTCCCACTATTAGTAAAAGTGGCATCGCCGGAAATTAAGTTTGATCTTACCCATGTTC
>JBEPVG010000050.1:0-9089 GCA_041691175.1 Chitinophagaceae bacterium | reverse complement strand
AAAGCAGTTCAAAAAAATAATTCCATTTTTATAAAATGATATAAAACTTGCTGACAGATCATCAATTATTTAGGTTAAAAATAAAACAATGAATCACTTTAGCTTTCTTTTTTCACCAACAGCAATGGCGCTCGGTCACACATTATTATACAGTTTATGGCAGTCTTTCATCATTTTTATTTGCCTGCGGCTGATATTAAGATTGATTCCAAATGCTTCCGCGCGCATAAAATATTCCCTTTCTTATTTTGCTTATGTAGGAATTGCTTCGTGGTTTATCATTACTTTAATCGGCCAGTTATCGCCTGCGCAAAATGAATTGGCCTACCATGAAATTATTGATCAAAATGCTTTGCAACGAATTGCGTTGGAGCAAACAAGTTCGATTTCCGGTTCAGCGTTATCTTTTGCTTTTCTAAACAATTATTTACCGTGGATAGTTGGCATTTATTTAATGGGAATCGTTTGGTTTGCCCTGCGTTTATTGTATAATTACTTTCAGATAAATGAGCTTAAAACCATCGGCCTTACTGCATTAGAAGAGAACTGGCAACAGCGAATCATTCAATTGGCTGACAAAATAAATATTCATCAATCAGTGTGTGCCTATTTTTCACCACATATTGATACACCGATGATGATCGGATTTTTTAAACCAGTGATTTTGCTACCGTTTACTACAATGAATCATTTATCTACGCAACAGTTGGAAGCGATTTTGTTGCATGAACTGGCGCATATTCGCCGAAATGATTATTTATTAAACCTGCTTCAATCCGTTGTTGATGCCATTTTATTTTTCAATCCTTTCGCCGTGTGGATCACAAAAAATATTCGAAATGAGCGTGAGAAATGTTGTGATGAAATGGTATTGCAATTATCAGATCCTTATCATTATGCCTGCGCTTTACTGGCGCTGGCAGAACCGTTACAAAACCGCATTTTGGTGATGACCGCCGTTGGAAGACATTCACAATTATTACATCGCATCAAAAACATAATAGAAATGAAAAACAATCGTATCAATCTACCTCAAAAATTTATCACTTTATTAGTGATTGCAATTGCCACCATCTCAGTAGCCTGGCTTACCCCACGAGATAGTAAAGTCAATCCTCAAAAGACAAATCAAATTAACGGGCCTCACCATACACCAGGAGTTACAGATTTAATTAGCAATTATCTCCCTACAAAACCAGGCACAGATTCTGTTCCGAAAGAAATTGCACCTTTGGCTCCGGCTGCTCCTTTAGCTCTACAGACTCCGGATCCAAACTCTCCACTTGCGCCATTGCCACCTGTACCACCAATGCCACCATCACCACCAAACCAAATGAACGCGCCGCTTCCGCCGCTTCTTCCGGCCAATGGAATAGGCGATTCACTTCCTCCTTTGACCAACTATTTCAATAGTAAAGAATGGAAAAAACAGCAGGAAGAGATAAAGAAAAGTACCGCCGGAATGCAAAAATATTTTCAAAGTAATACATGGAAAAAGCAACAGGAATCGATTCGCAAAAATGCTGTTGCCATGAATAAATATTTCAACAGTGCTGAATGGAAAAAACAACAAAATGAGATTCAAAAAAGCGCAGCAAGGATGCAACAATATTTTAAAAGTGATACCTGGAAAAAACAGCAAGCAGAAATTCAGAAAAATGCATCCAAGGTGCAGGAATACTTTAATAGTCCTGAATGGAAACAGCAACAGGAAGAAATTAATCATTCTGCTGATTCCATAAACCTTTATTTTAAAAGTGATGCCTGGAAAAAACAACAGGAAAATATTAAGAAATCAATGGCGCAAACGAAACAATTTTTTGAAAGCGCCGAATGGAAAAAACAGCAGGACGAATTAAAAAAAATGATGGATGAAAATAAAGGAATCAGAGAGGATACTCAATCAAGAAAGAAGTAATTTTATATAAGATGGAAAGTTGGTTGTTTTAAATACAAATTTGAAAAATTTGTTCGTTTAATTCATAAGAAATTATTGGTTCTGTTTATTGATTTTTCAATAAAAGATTCTTCATCTTCAAATGAAAAAAAGTTTCTTATTTTTATATAGCAAATAAGATTTTAAAACGATTAAACTTAAAAAAATGAGTGTAGATAACAAACATCTTGCTGCCATACTTCTCGGCGCTGCAGCGGCTTTTGGCGCGTATAAATACAGCAATATGAGCGAAGAAGAAAAACAAAAAATGAAAGATAATTTAAAAGATAAATTTCATAAAATAAAAGACGAAGCAGAGGGTGGCGCAGAAAGTGCTAAAAATTATTTTAATGATTTAAAAGAGAAAGCCAGTGTCATGTTGAAAGAGCATTTTCCGGATGTTGAAAAACATTTTGATGAATTTTTTAAAGGTGGAAATGATAAGACTTCTTCAGAAACTTCGACTCCTGCTGGTTCTTGAGTGGAATGAAAATAGAAATTGATTGAATTTGTTGTTTTACTATTGAGCCCTTATATTTAAATTCGTCATTTCGATTTAAAACCTTCTTTTAAAGTAACAGTTCGATTAAAGATTAATTTTTCGGAAGTTGATTCTTTATCAACGCAAAAATATCCATTGCGCATAAACTGAAAGTGGGCGCCGGTTTCCGAGTGTTGAATATGAGGTTCTATAAATACGTTTTTAATAATTTTTAAGGATTCCGGATTGATATATTCTTTAAATTCACCTTCTTCGGCAGCGGGATTTTCTACTTTAAACAAACGATCATACAATCTTACTTCCGCGGTTGCTGCATCCCGTGAATTGACCCAATGAATCGTCCCTTTCACTTTTAAATGGCTCATATCTTGATGGCTTTTGCTTTCAGGAAGGTAAGTGGCATGAATCTCTGTCACATTTCCATCGTCGTCTTTTTTAAAACTTTCACACTTAATAATGTAAGCGCTTTTTAATCGTACCATTTGTCCGGGTGCAAGTCGAAACCATTTCTTTACAGGCACTTCCATAAAATCTTCCTTTTCTATCCAAAGTTCTTTTGAAAACGTAATCATCCTTGTATTTTCAGGATCATTAGGAAGATTTTCTGTAGTCAATTCTTCCATTTTATTTTCTTCATAATTATCAATAACCAGTTTGACTGGATTCAGGACTGCCATCACACGATTTGCAGTTTGATTCAATTCTTCGCGGATACAAAATTCCAAAAGACTGATGTCGATTAAATTATCCCGTTTGGCCACACCAATCTTTTCGCAGAAAATTTTAATGCTGGACGGCGTGTATCCTTTTCTTCTGAAACCCGATAGTGTAGGCATTCTTGGATCATCCCAACCTGTAACGTAACCTTCATTTACAAGTTGTAATAATTTGCGTTTGCTCATGACCGTGTAAGTCATATTAAGCCTGGCAAATTCATATTGATGGGAAGGAAATATCTCCAGTTTTTCAATAAACCAATCATACAAATCGCGGTGGGGAACAAATTCTAAAGTACAAATGCTGTGGGTAATATGTTCAATGCTATCACTTTGTCCGTGTGCAAAATCGTACATCGGATAGATGCACCAATTGTCGCCGGTTCGATGATGATGCGCATGTTTGATGCGAAAAATAATGGGGTCGCGCATGAGCATATTGATGTGAGCCATATCAATTTTTGCGCGCAAAACTTTTTCTCCATCTTTAAATTTTCCATCTTTCATTTCATGGAAAAGACGAAGATTTTCTTCAACATTTCTGTTACGGAATTCATTCTCTTTTCCTGGTTCTGTTGGTGTGCCTTTATCAGCCGCGATCTTTGCCGAATTGCTGTCATCTACATACGCAAGTCCTTTATTGATCAGCTTTACAGCAAAAGAATACAGCTCATCAAAATAATCACTTGAATAATATTCGTTGCTCCAGCTAAAGCCCAGCCAACGAATATCTTCCTTAATGCTATCTACATATTCTGTGTCTTCAGTAACCGGATTTGTATCATCAAAACGTAAGTTGGTAATCCCATTATATTTTTGTGCCAAACCAAAATTTAAACAAATACTTTTTGCGTGTCCAATATGTAGATATCCATTTGGCTCAGGTGGGAAGCGCGTTATTATGGTTTTATATTTCCCCGACCGAAGATCCTCTTCAATGATTTCTTCAATAAAATTCAGGCTTCGCGCCTCCTCTAAACCAGGTATATTCAAGTCTTTTGACATTCTTTATTTTAATTAAACTTTTCAATTTTTATCAACCACCTTCAACAACTTACTCCATACTTTCAGCAATTAATTCCGCTAAATCTATCACCTGAACTTCTTCTTCCTTCTTATTAAATTTTACTCCATCAGTAAGCATCATCATGCAAAATGGACAATTGGATGCAATCACTTTTGCACCTGTTCCAATAGCTTCCTGTGTCCTTTCTTCATTGATTCTTTTGTTACCTTTTTCTTCCTCTTTAAACACCTGTGAGCCACCGGCGCCACAACACAATCCATTGCTGCGTGAGCGTTTCATTTCCACTAATTCCACGTCAAGAGCTTCCAAAACTTTTCTCGGCGCCTCATAAATATTATTACCGCGGCCGATATAACAGCTATCATGATATGTAATTTTTCTTCCTTTAAAAGATCCATTTTCTTTCATCTTTATTTTTCCTTCGTCAATCAGTTGTTGCAAAAAAACGGTATGATGAATTACTTCATAATTGCCACCCAGAACCGGGTATTCATTTTTTAAAATATTAAAACAATGTGGACACGTGGTTACAATCTTTTTTATTTGATAGCCATTGAGCAATTGTATATTTTGATAAGCCATCATTTGAAAAAGAAACTCATTACCGGCGCGCCTTGCAGGATCACCATTGCAAATTTCTTCTTTACCGAGAATGGCATAATTTATTCCTACTCTATTTAAAATTGTCGCAAATGCCTGAGTAATTTTTTGTGCGCGTTGATCAAAACTACCGGCGCAGCCTACAAAAAATAAAATCTCCGGAGTTTTGCCTTCAGCCATCATTTCAGCCATCGTTGGAATATGCATTTCCTCTTAATTTTTGGAGCTAAAATACAACAAACAATTTTGATATGCCGTTTCACCATTCATCGGTTTAAACTTATTTTTGCACGTCGAAAAAAAAAGAATAAAAATTGATTAAAAAAATAAAAAATTGGGAGCAATGGCCTTTCAAAATTTTATATGCACCGATTGTTCCGTTTTGGTTGTGGTATATGATCCGGTCTGGAGCAGTTTGGTTTTTTACCCCAAGCAATCCCAAACTGACTTTCGGAGGAATGGATGGTGAGCCCAAAAAAGAAATGCATGACCTTTTACCACCTGAATTATGCCCTGATTATTTTAATGTAAGTCTATCCGACGATTTTTCTGTGTTAAAAGAAAAACTTTTGACTTCAGGAATTAAGTATCCGTTGATCGTAAAACCAGAAGTTGGCGGACAAGGAATTTTATTCAGAAAAATTGAAAATGAAGAACACTTAAAAGAATATCATTCCAAAATCCCGGTAGAATATTTTATTCAAAAATATATTGATTACCCAGTTGAAGTGAGCCTGTTTTATTATCGCTATCCCTATGAAAAAAAGGGCGCCATCACTGGCTTTCTTCAAAAGGTACCGATGCGCGTTACGGGCGATGGTGTGCATACTTTGGAACAACTTTTAACCATGGATTTAAAAACAAAGCAACGGCTTGACGAGTTGAAGTTGAAACATGAAATTAATTTCGCTAAAATTATACCTGCCGGTGAAGTTTATATTTTAAGCTATGCGGGCAATCACAATCGTGGAGCGCATTTCATTGACCTAAGCTCAGAAATTAACGAGGATCTTGTTACGATGCTTGATAAAATAAGTATCGGTATCAACGATTTCTTTTATGGTCGTTATGATATCATGTGCAAGTCTGTTAAGGACCTAAAACAAGGAAAAAATTTTGTGATCCTTGAATACAATGGCTGTGGTGCTGAACCGAATCATTTTTATGATACGGGCTACACTTTAACCGGCGCATGGAAAGAAATTTTAAAACACTGGAAAATTCTTTATAAAATCAGTAAATATAATCACAGCCAGGGCATTGCATATTGGTCTCTGTTAAAAGGGCTTCGTTTCAGGCATGCAACAAAAAAATATTATAAATTAATTAATAAGGCAGACAAAGAAATCTCCTGAAAATTAGACAACTTGCTAAATAAAAAACTATGAAAATGTGGAAAAGCTTTTTAATTGGGTTATTTTTTATTTCTATGAACGTTGGTGCTCAAAATTATGTGCCTGTTGACTTAGGAAGTAAAGTTCATTTCGTAATAAAAAACTTTGGCATTAATACAGGTGGAGATTTTAAAGAGCTCAAGGGAGATATTGACTTCGCTCCTGAAAACCTTGCCAGGTCCAAATTTGATGTAACAGTTTCAGTTTCAACAATTGATACAGACAACGAAATGCGCGATAAAAATTTAACCAGTTATGAGTATTTTGACGCTACTAAATTTCCCGTAATAAGAATCGTTTCTACAAAGATTGAAAAGACAAATAAAACAGATTCAGGATTTTATTATCTTACCGGCACCATCACGATTAAAGGAATTACAAAAGCCATTTCATTTCCTTTTCAGGCGGTAAAAAAATCAGAGGGATTTTGGTTTACCGGAAAATTTGAAATTGATCGTACTGCTTTTGGAGTGGGAGAAAAGAATTTGGTATTGAGCAACAAAGTTGCCGTGACATTGTCTGTTTCTGCAAAAAAGAAATAATTTTTATGGGATTGGTAAAAATCTTTTTTTGGGGAATGATGGTGAGTTTTCTTGGCTCGCTGCCTTTAGGCACTTTGAACGTGGCCGCGATGCAAATAAGCGTACAGGAAAATATCCGGAATGCAATTTTCTTTTCATTAGGTTCTTTGTTGGTGGAAATGATTTATGTGCGGATTTCGCTCGTCGGAATTAATTGGGTTCGGAAACAAAAAAAAATATTTCGATGGATGGAGTGGATTACGCTCGCTATTGTCGTGGCGCTGGCTGTCGGCAGTTTCATTGCTGCAATGCAACCTCACCACGCAAAAAATATAATGCTCAATAACCATATCAACCGGTTTCTCCTAGGTGTGATATTGAGCGCTATTAGTCCAATGCAAATACCTTTCTGGTTTGGCTGGAGCACAGTTTTATTTACCAAAAATATTCTTCTGCCGAAAAATTTTTATTACAATATTTACATCGTTGGCATTGGGTTAGGAACGCTTTTGGGTAATTGCGTTTTTATTTTTGGAGGAAAATGGATCGTGGGAAAACTGAACGGGAATCAAAGCCTTATGAACTGGATCATCGGTGGTATTTTTGCAGCAACAGCCGTGATATTTTTAATAAAGATATTGTTACATAAAGATGCCGCAGAAAAGTTGCAAGAAGACCATACTGTACCCAACAGTTAATACTTTTAGTTCAATTATGTATAACGGTAACGCATACACGAATATCTTAAATGACCTTATGTGACAAATAAAAAATCGTCGCCTATACAATCTGCAATAGGGAAAATCATTCCACATTTCTTACTGCATCTGATAACGACTTACAATACTTTAATCTCCTTATTACAGGTTAAAAAAAGAAACCGAACAGAATAGTTCGGTTTCATAAAAAAAATTTATTTTAAAAGCCTATTTTAAACAATCACGGTGTCTTTTGGAATATTTTCATTTCTAAAAACAACTGTTCCATCAAACACATCCACCAGAACAGGCTTCGATTTGTCAATGGTTCCTCCTAAAAGTTTTTTACTGAGTTGATTGACAATTTGTTTTTGAATCAATCTCTTCAAAGGCCTTGCACCAAACTGTGGATCAAAACCATTTTCGGCAAGATAATCCAGTGCATAATCTGTAAACTCAAGCAGGACACCATTTTTAGCAAGTTGTTCTTTCAAATTGATCAATTGAATCCTGATAATTTCTTTGATGTCACTTAGCAACAATGGCTGAAACATAATCACATCATCAATCCTGTTTAAAAACTCAGGTCGAATGGTTTGTTTCAAAACATTCATCACTTCGCGCTTTGTGTTTTCCACAACCTCTTCTTTATTCTTTTCATTCACATTTTCAAAATTCGCCTGTATGATCTGGCTACCCATGTTGCTGGTCATGATGATGATGGTATTTTTAAAATTCACCACACGGCCTTTATTATCTGTCAATCTTCCATCATCCAAAACCTGCAGCAAAATATTGAAAACATCGGGATGTGCTTTTTCAATTTCATCCAATAAAACTACGCTGTATGGTTTACGTCTAACCGCTTCCGTTAGCTGACCGCCTTCTTCATAACCTACATATCCCGGAGGGGCGCCAACCAACCGACTCACAGAATGTTTTTCCTGGTATTCACTCATATCAATCCGTGTCATCATGCTGTCGTCATCAAACAAATATTCTGCTAATGCTTTGGCCAATTCTGTCTTTCCAACGCCAGTAGTTCCCAGAAAAATAAAAGAACCTATTGGCTTGCGTGGATCGTGCAAACCTGCGCTGCTTCTGCGCACCGCATCTGCAACGGCTTCAATTGCCTCATCCTGACCAACTACTCTTTTATGCAATTCGTCTTCCAGGTTTAGCAATTTTTCTTTTTCGCTTTGCAACATTTTATTCACAGGAATGCCGGTAGATTTTGCCACACTTTCTGCAATATCTTCTGCATCTACTTCCTCTTTTAATAATCTTTTTTCATTGAGTTCTTCAAGCTCAATTGTATGTTCGGCGATTAATTTTTCCTGGTTCTGAAGTTTGCCGTACCGAATTTCTGCAACTTTTCCATAATCACCTTCACGCTCCGCTTTTTCTGCAGCCATCTTTAAATTTTCCATTTCTGCTTTTGCATTCTGCACTTTTTCTACCAGTTCTTTTTCTTGTTGCCATTTTGCTTTGAATGTATCCCGTTGAACGGAAAGATTGGAAATCTCCGTATTTAATTCTTTTAATTTCACTTCATCTTTTTCTCTTTTAATCGCTTCCCTTTCTATTTCCAATTGCCTTATTTGCCTTTCAAGATTATCCAGCTCTTCGGGCATTGAATTCATTTCAAGCCTAAGCTTGGCAGCACTTTCATCAATTAAATCAATTGCTTTGTCG
>JBEPVG010000049.1:0-9101 GCA_041691175.1 Chitinophagaceae bacterium | reverse complement strand
AAAGTATAGTCTTGCTGCAGTTCTTCCTTCGAATATTTTTTATTCGGATTATAATTTTTAGAAACAGAGCAGGAAAAAAATAATGGTAAACAAATGAAAAGAAATAAGCGCCTCATGATTTAAAATCCGTATAAAAATGTTATAATAATAATTCGTTGAGAATTGAAAAAATCATTTAAGTGCATTCCATCCCTGCGCAGTAAGCGGATACTTATTTCCACCTTTTGTTATAATGACTGAACCGGCATCTTTTTCTGTTATATGTCCCACCACACTGATATCGGTGTTCAGCGAAACAGAATCGAAATCCTTTGGATCAATTGTAAAAAGCAACTCGTAATCTTCTCCGCCGCTCAATGCACAAGCCGTTGGATCAAGCTCTAGTTTATAAGCAAATTGCCTCGCCATTTCGTTTACAGGAATTTTTTCTTCATATAAAACACAACCAACTTCACTTTGTTTGCAAATATGTAAAAGCTCGCTGCTCAATCCATCACTAATGTCAATCATCGCTGTGGGCATCACCTGTTTTTCATCAAAAAAGTCAATAATATCTTTTCTTGCTTCAGGTTTTAAAAGTCTTCCTACAATGTAATCCTGGTTTTCAAGATCGGGCTGAACTCCTTTTGTTTCCAGAAAGATTTTCTTTTCTCTTTCGAGCAATGTTAATCCAAGAAATGCGCCTCCAAGTTCACCGCTTACGCAAATAAGATTGCCTTTTTTTGCGCCGCTTCGCGTAACAAATTTATTCGGCGCCACTTCGCCAATTGCAGTTACACAAATGGTAAACCCTTTTTGTGAAGAAGTCGTATCTCCGCCAACAAGATCCACATTGTATTTATCACAGGCAGCATACACACCATCATAGAATTCAGTCAATGCTTCTACGCTAAAACGGTTGCTGAAAGCAAGACTCAGCGTTATCTGGGTCGGCGTTGCATTCATGGCGTACACATCGCTTAGGTTTACAATTACACTTTTATAACCCAAATGTTTTAGCGGATTGTACATCAAATCAAAATGAATTCCTTCAACCAGCATATCCGTTGTAACAACCGTTTGTTTTCCAAAATGGTCCAAAACTGCCGCATCATCACCAACAGCCACAATAGTAGAAGCATTCCTGATTTCATTATTTTTTGTGAGGTGATCTATTAATCCAAACTCGCCGAGCGTAGATACTTCTGTTCTTTCAGAATCCATTTTGATGTTTTATTTTGTGCAATTACATTACAAAGTTAATTCCAATTTATTGAAGGCTTGCGATAGTATTTTTATTGAAATAAATAGGTGGAAAGTAAACGAAGAAATAAGACTGATTTGTATTTTTGAATTTCAAAATTTGTTAACCAGGTAAAATAGATGGAACAGAAAACCGAAAATAATGATAATAAAAAAGGCCTCATGCTTTTTTGCATGAAGCCTCATCTGATAAACTTCCAACATCTATTTTCAGATGTACATAATAAATGTATAATTATCGGCCATTTTTTGCTCGCAATTATTCTGAATTAATGCAGTTTTTTTATTCAGGTTTTCTATTTTTTTATTGATTTCTTCCTTGGCTTTAGTTAATGAATCTTTCAACCGGTTCATTTCTTTTTCACGCGCTGCTTTCATTGAATCTACTACGGCTTGCATTTTCTGAATTTGCTTTTCCTGGACGTTTTTCAAAGAATCAATTTTATTATTTTTATCATAACGATATCCACCGTTATTGTCATTTGTTTCGGGGTTTACCTGATTGTTATTATTATCTGTTGAATTATTATTCCATTCATCATCATCTCTTCCATCTGAATGCGCGCCATTCAGTGTATATAGGCCATCCTGTTTCATAATATAATCTATATCATAATGATAGTCAAAATCATTCGCGTTATCATTGTTATAATACCAATCCGGATCCTGGGTGAATACACGATATCTGACCCGATTGCCGTATCCAAAGCTTTTGTCTATTTTAATATAATGGCCAACCGGAACAGCTATCGTAACTTCTACATATTGATTACGAAATTTATCAGTTGTATTCACAGTAATAGCTCTATCCAGCATCAGTAAAGAATCATTTTGTTGTACATTAAAATTGATGAGTGAGACGAGCGTATCAGCAGACTTTCTTGATCTTCCGTTCGACATTTTTATGACGCTTAATTGAAAACTATCCGTTGGCGATTTGATAATTTTTATTCTGACATTTCCAATAAATGCGGTATCTTCTGTGGATCCAAAAGTTCCAAAAGGCTCCAGGTTGAACCATCCAATTCTTCTATAATTAAGATTTTGAAAAGGAACTACCTCCATACTTTTTACAGCTGGGTTTGACAAAGGAATTTGTTGTTCATATAATGAACTGATGCTTTTAAAATCGCGACCAACGGATGTAATTAACGAAACAAAACATACGATTCCAATAATCCAAAGCCCGATAAATGAATAGCGCATTAATTTGTTCGTCGTTTTTACCCGGGCAAATCTTCTGATAATAAAAGTGATAATACCAATAACGGGAACTGCAATGAAAAAAACCAAAGTACCCCAGGCAAAAATGGTTTGCCAGCCGTCCGTGAGAACAAAATTCTTTAATGGGAATAACCCGATGGCTACTATAGCAACTGAAAACAAAGCAATAATAATTGCAAGCGCAATGCAGCCAAGAATGAAATACATAAATATTTTAAAAATGGTGGTGATAACATTTCCTAAAAATCCGCTCGAACGATAAGTTGTTGTATGGATTTCCTTCCCAAAATCGGCACCTTTCTCTTTGGCAAAACTTCCAGCTTCCATGCCCATTTTGCCAACTCTTTCACCAACGTCCTGTCCCATACGTCCTACTCTTACGCCCACGTCTTTCATTTCTTTCAACACAGAATTTTTAATAGAATTTAAATCAACTTTTTCGCCCTTCATTTCCAGTTTTTCTGAAGTTGTACTCGCTTCCGGAATAACCAGCCATAAAATAATATAAATAATGAAGCTGCCAGGACTAAATGAAAAGCTTAGGAAATTAGGGAAGGTTAGCGGTCCAAAATGCCCCCATCTGAAAAAGAAAGAAATAAATGGTATTAAAAATATAAACCTTGGCAGCCATGGATTTACGTCAAAATAACTTCCCATTCCACTACACACTCCACCAATTATTTTCTTATCAGGATTTCGATACAATCTTTTGCGGACACCATTTTCAAGCATATTACTTCCCGGAACAAACATCCATAAAATAATATAAGCAATAATTCCGATCCCCGATACAAGAAATAAAATCCTTACAATTACCGGATCTATTCCAAAATAGGCCGCAATACCGCTACAAACACCGCCTAAAATCTTATTATTTTCATCGCGGTAAAGCCGTTTTCCTTTCCAACTCCAATCACCGTGTAAAAAAGTCTCTTCTTTTTTTGAACGATCATTTGTTTGGTTTTTATCACTCCCATCATCTCCTTTTTCTGCTTCTTCAAAATCTTCAGGCCTGCCCATATTTTTAATGATCAGGTTTACGTCGTCGTCTGTAATGCACGTGCTGCCGTTCTTTAAGCGTTCCTGAAACAATTCACTAATGCGGCTTTCAATGTCATTGATGATTTCATCTCTTCCTTCTTCATTGGCAAAATAGCGGCGCAGACTTTCTATATATTGTTGCAGCAATTCATAAGAACTTTCTTCAATCGGCACTATCGCGCCCTGAAAATTTATATTAATTACCTTTTTCATTTTAATGTTGTTTTACTGGTTGATAAGTTGATTTATAGTTATTTATTTTTGCCTGTTATTGTTTCTACCGCTCCTGCCAGTTCCAGCCAGGTCGCTTCTAATTCTTCATAAAATTTCGCCCCTTTTTCTGTAAGAGAAAAATATTTTCTTGGAGGGCCACTATTACTCTCTACCCAACGATACGTGAGAAATTCGGCATTTTTTAATCGCGTTAGCAAAGGATACAGTGTTCCTTCCAGAATATTGAGATTTGCAGATTTCATCATGTCAATAATGTCACTCGGATATGCTTCGCCAAGTTTTATGATCGACAAAATGCAGAACTCCAAAACTCCTTTTCGCATCTGGCTTGCTGTGTTATCAATATTCATTGTGATTTGTTTTTGTCTGTAACATATTTTTCAGATTTCTTAAACAAAGATAAGATGTTTTATAATACTATGCAATACATAATACTTGTTTTTTAATGGTAGCTTCATCTTTTTATTATCCTCAAGTTGTCAAAACCCTTTATTGATAGTACTTTCAGAGAAAATAAGAAAAAAAAGAAAAAATATATATTTTTACAAAAGGCTAAAAAAATGGATAAATGGTAAATGTCTGCATCTTCGGCTTTCAAAAAATTAAAAAGGAAACTGATAATTTTTAATGATAAACTCTAAATTAAAGGATCAATTTCACCTCTTTTTACTTTTGAATTTGCAATTGCTTTCTGTACCTTTGCACCCTCAAAAAAAAGAAAAATATGGTTGACATAAAACCCGATGAAATTTCGGCAATTCTTAAAAGCCAACTAAGTAATTTGGATGTAGAATCCAACCTTGAAGAAATAGGAACTGTGTTACAGGTGGGCGATGGTATTGCCCGAATTTATGGATTAAACAATGTAAGCTCCGGAGAACTGGTTGAATTTTCAAACGGAGTAAAAGCAATTGCGCTTAATCTTGAAGAAGACAATGTAGGAGTGGTGTTGATGGGTGGTTTTCGTGAAATAAAAGAAGGCGATACAGTAAAAAGAACCGGCAAAATCGCTTCTATAAAAGTGGGTGACGGGCTTGCAGGCCGGGTCATTAATACTCTTGGCGATCCAATTGATGGCAAAGGACCTATTACTGGCGAATTATATGAAATGCCACTCGAACGCAAAGCGCCAGGCGTTATTTTTCGTGAGCCCGTAAAACAACCTTTGCAAACTGGTATCAAAGCTATTGACGCTATGATCCCGATTGGCCGCGGTCAGCGTGAATTGGTGATTGGGGACCGGCAAACCGGCAAAAGCGCTATCTGCATTGATACAATTATAAATCAAAAAGAATTTTATAAAGCCGGAAATCCTGTTTATTGCATTTATGTAGCCATCGGCCAAAAAGCTTCTACCATCGCCAATGTGATGAAAGTTTTGGAAGATCATGGCGCAATGGAATACACCACGATTGTTGCTGCTTCTGCTTCTGAACCTGCACCTCTTCAATTTTATGCACCATTTGCAGGAGCTGCACTTGGAGAATTTTTTCGCGATACCGGCCGTTCTGCTTTAATTATTTTTGATGATTTAAGTAAACAGGCTGTTGCTTACAGGGAGGTTTCTCTTTTATTAAGAAGACCGCCAGGACGTGAAGCTTATCCCGGCGATGTGTTTTATTTGCACAGCCGTTTGTTAGAAAGAGCTGCAAAAATTGTATCAAAAGATGAGATTGCCAGGAAGATGAACGACCTTCCAGAAAATATTAAACACTTGGTAAAAGGCGGAGGATCTTTAACTGCATTACCAATCATTGAAACCCAGGCTGGTGACGTGTCTGCATATATCCCTACCAATGTAATTTCCATCACAGACGGACAAATATTTTTGGAAGGAAACCTTTTTAATGCTGGTATTCGACCGGCAATCAACGTCGGTATTTCTGTAAGCCGTGTGGGTGGAAATGCTCAGATCAAATCCATGAAAAAAGTAGCCGGAACTTTAAAATTGGACCAGGCATTATATCGTGAAATGGAAGCTTTTTCTAAATTCGGCGGTGACCTCGATGCGGCTACAAAATCTGTTCTGGATAAAGGAGCAAGAAACGTTGAAATATTAAAACAGCCCCAGTTTTCTCCATACCCTGTAGAAAAACAGGTTGCCATTATTTATCTTGGAACAAACGGATTAATCAGCAATGTTCCTGTGAAAAATATTCAGGATTTTGAAGAGCAATTTTTACTGGAAATGGAAAATAAATATCCGGAAATTCTTGGAGAATTTAAAAAGGGAAATTTACCTGAAGAAGGCGTAAAAAAGATGGTAGAATTGGCAAAAGAAATTTCACATCAGTTTGAATAATTAATTACTTTTTTTATACAAAAAGGGAGATTTTTTCTCCCTTTTTGTAATATACGTCAGTCACAATTTTTCTTTTTAAGCGACTTTCAACATACTCAATTTACTAATGCTGAATTTGCGCTGTGCATATTCTAACGTAACCGTAAATATTTTTACTTTTTGGGAAGGAAGTTCATACATCGCATCGGTCAGAATGCTTTCGCAAATGCTTCTTAATCCACGCGCGCCGAGTTTATATTCCATTGCTTTTTCTACCATAAAATTATATACGTCATCTTCAATTACCAGGTTTATTCCTTCGAGGTCAAACAATTTTTTGTATTGTTTTATCAGTGAATTTTTCGGTTCGGTAAGGATATTTCTCAGGGTTATAGCATCCAATGGATTCAGATAAGTAACTACCGGAAGCCTTCCAAGCAATTCGGGAATAAGGCCAAAAGATTTAAGATCCTGTGCATTTACAAACTGCAACAAATTTTTTCGTTGGTATTCCTGCAGGTCCTTATTTACACTAAATCCAATTGCATTGGTATTAATTCTGCGGCCAATCAACCGATCAACCCCATCAAACGCGCCGCCACAAATAAAGAGAATATTGCTGGTGTTTATTTTGATTAATTTTTGCTCGGGATGCTTGCGTCCACCTTGTGGTGGAACAAGTACTTCTGTTCCTTCTAATAATTTCAATAATCCTTGTTGCACGCCTTCTCCGCTTACATCCCTTGTAATACTTGGATTATCGCTCTTGCGGGCAATTTTATCAATTTCATCGATATAAACAATTCCTTTTTGCGCTGCGTTCACATCAAAATTACATACTTGCAGAAGACGGCTTAAAATACTTTCCACGTCTTCACCTACATATCCGGCCTCTGTAAAAACAGTCGCATCTACAATCGCAAATGGCACATTTAAGATTCGGGCAATAGTTTTGGCCAATAATGTTTTTCCGGTTCCTGTTTCCCCCACCATAATGATATTGCTTTTTTCAATTTCAACATCACTATCAATCTTTTGATTCAGGCGTTTCTAATGATTATAAACGGCTACGGCCAACACTTTTTTTGCGTCGTCTTGCCCGATCACATATTCATCCAAAAACTTTTTCAGCTCAATCGGCTTTTTTACAGAAAGTTTATAATTAGAGGCAGAAGAATTTTCGGGTGGAAGAATTTCCTGCATGATAATTTCCTGTGCATGTTCAATGCAGTTCTCGCAGATATGCCCTTCCTGCCCTGCAATCAAAATTTTTACTTCATCACGGTTTCTTCCACAAAAGGAGCAATGTAATGTTTGTTGTTTAGCCATTGGGTTTACAGGTATTTTTTACAAATTAATTCCTTTGAAAAAAATCAAAGTACAATTTCTATCATCTTAATGACAGCAAAATCTGTCAAAACGATGCATTATAGTTTTTTCAAAATTTGATCGACGATCCCATATTTTTTGCTTTCCTCGGCGTCCATCCAATAATCCCGATCAAAATCTTCCATTATTTTTTCATAAGTTTGGCCACAATTATCAGCAAGAATTTTCGCTCCCAATTGTTTTGCCTTTAACATTTGCATCGCCATAATTTCGAGGTCGGCACTCGTTCCCTGGCCGCCGCCACTAGGTTGATGAATCATTACTTCACCATGGGGATAAATAAATCGTTTCCCTTTTGCACCGCCGCTCAACAAAATACTTCCCATGCTGGCAGCCATTCCCATACAAACAGTGCTTACCGGTGAAGAAATCATTTGCATGGTATCGTAAATAACCATTCCGCTGGTAATAACGCCGCCTGGGCTGTTAATATAAAAAGTAATTTCTTTTCCCGGTTCCATTGCCTCAAGGTATAATAGCCTGTTGGTAATATCTGTTGCGCTTTTATCATGCACTTCCCCCCAAAGAAATATTTTGCGTTGTTCAATAAATTTTTTATCAAACATCATTCCACCTATCATTTTTTCCATAGGATTTTCCGGTACCGCTCTTTCAGGTTCATCTTCCTGTGTAATAAGATTTAAATTATTTTTATAAAAATTCATAACTTTTGTTTTTATGTAAATTTATTTTTTTTGCTTTCTTGAATTGGTAATTAAAACTTCATCTATTAATCCATATTGTTTTGCTTCATCAGATGTCATCCAATAATCGCGGTTGCTATCTTTAGCAATTTTTTCAACAGTTTGACCAGTATGATTGCTTAAAATATCGTAAAGTTCCTGTTTTATTTTACGCACCTCATTTACAGTTATTTCTACATCGGAAGCCTGGCCGGCCGCACCAGCGCTGGGCTGATGCATCATAATTCTTGAATGTTTCAAAGCACTTCTTTTTCCCGGTGCACCTGCTGCCATTAAAACGGCTGACATACTTGCGGCAATTCCTGTACAAATAGTAGCAATATCCGGAGTTACAAACTGCATCGTATCATATAATCCTAATCCTGCATAAACGCCACCGCCCGGAGAGTTAATATACATTTGGATATCTCTGGTCCTGTCGGTGCTTTCCAAAAACAATAATTGTGCGATAATAATGTTGGCCACCTCGTCATTTACAGGATACCCAAGAAAGATAATCCGGTCCATCATTAAACGGCTGTAAACGTCCATCACAGCCACATTCATTGGCCTTTCCTCAATAATATTTGGCGTAAGATTCGTGATGTTATGTTTGATATATCCTTGCAGGGTATTGCTGCTGATGCCCCGATGCTTGACGGCATATTTTTCAAATTCTTTTCCTGTATTCATACATTAAATTTAGTGTAAAAGTTTTTACAGCGGTGAAGTTCCAAATATTATGCTAACAAAAAAAATAAGACAAAAGGACAGTAAAATGTACGGTGGCTTTTGTGATGATCGCTGATATGTAGCCGGGTCTTAACCGTATTGAATTGATTTGCATTTCCCTTTAGATCCACAGTAAGCAAAGAAATAGGTGGAATTTTTATTCTAACTGAACGAATCTAAATTTTTGTAAACACAGTAAATAAACAAATAAAAGTTTTTTCTATTTGTTCTAATTTAATGTATTCCTGTATCTTATACACATCTCGGAGCCCAAG
>JBEPVG010000048.1:0-9113 GCA_041691175.1 Chitinophagaceae bacterium | reverse complement strand
TTGCACAACCGAATTGGGCAGAACGGCTCAATTGCAAAAAGAATTTGACAAACGCGGAGTAAAAATTATCGCAGTAAGTGTGGATCCTTTGGATAAACATCTTGGATGGAGAAATGATATTAATCAAACTCAAAATTGCAACGTTGAATTTCCGATTATCGCTGATGAAGACAGAACTGTTTCTAACCTTTACGGGATGATTCATCCAAACGCTTCTACCACTGCTACGGTGCGTTCGCTATTTATTATCGGCCCCGATAAAAAAATAAAATTAATGCTTACTTATCCTGCCTCAACCGGTAGAAATTTTACTGAAGTTTTGCGTGTAATTGATTCGCTTCAACTTACGGCCAAACACAGTGTTTCAACTCCTGTAGATTGGAAAAATACTGAAGATGTGATCATTCCGATTGCGCTCAGCCGCGAAGATGCGGAGAAGAAATTTCCTAAAGGAATCAGGGAGGTGAACTCATATTTGAGATATACTCCTCAACCGGAATTGTCCTAAAAATAAAAGGATACAGTTATGAAAAGTAACCATAATTGTATCCTTTTTTTTGAAGAAGAAAAACACAAAATTCGGTCATGAATCTTACGGAAAGGGGCGTGATAAAAATTTGTCCATTATAATATTTTTTATAATGGCTTTCGAAAATCTCTTTAAATACTTTTTATCCCCTGTTCTTCTTCAATTGTTGTAATAGCGCTTTCATATCTTTTGGTAATGGTGCTTCAATAAGAAATTCTTTTTTATGAGGATCTGTAAAGTGTAAACTGTGTGAATGCAGTGCCAGCCTGCTTATGATAGGTCTTTCTTCCAGGTCATGCTGACTAAGTTTATATTTTTTTTTGAATGAAGAAAGCAAAATTGGTTTTCCATCACCGTAAACTTCATCGCAAATAATCGGATAGCCGACAGATTTTGTATGCACCCGAATTTGATGAGTTCTTCCACTTTGAATATCAAACTGAACCAAAGAATAAATTCCATAATCTTCCAAAATCTCATAATTCGTCAAAGAGGGTTTTCCTTTTTTACTAATTGTCATCACGCCTTTTTTTAAAGGGTGTTCTCCAATTGGTTCGTTGATAGAACCTTTTTTTTCCGGGATGCTTCCACGCACAATTCCTAAATAATTTTTTTCAATATTTCTATTTTCAAATAATTGTGAAAGAAATTTATGTGTGATTTCATTTTTTGCAAAAAGAATTAGTCCGCTGGTATCGCGATCGAGCCGGTGAACAATAAATATTTTCCCGTATTGCTGATTTAAAATTTTGTACAATGAAGGCTGCGTTTCATCATGCCGGTCCGGGATGGTAAGCATTCCGGATTCTTTATTGATTGCTACAAAATCATCGTTTTCAAAAATGATGGAAAATCCTTTCACAGTTAAATTATTTTTAAGGTTCCGGGTTTACAGGTTTTTTATTATTCCCGGCGCCGCTGATGTTTTTTCCTTTGTTCATGTATTTTAACGCACGGATTTCTTTTTCACCGAGGTATCGCCATTTGCCACGCTCTACATTTTTTTTGGTAAGATTGGCGTACATCACTCGGTCTAATCCTTTTACATCATATCCCAAATGTTCAAAAATTCTTCGCACGATTCTGTTGCGGCCACTATGCAATTCTATCCCGATGATTGATTTATCTTTTGAGTCGGCATAAGCCAATGCATCAGCAAAAATTTCTCCGTCTTCCAACTTTATTCCGTTCAATATTTTTTCAAAATCAGATTTAGTCAAAGGTTTATCCAGCTTTACTTCATACACTTTTTTTACATTAAAACTTGGATGCGTAAGTTCCTGTGTCAGATCGCCGTCATTAGTCAGCAACAAAACTCCCGAAGTATTTCTATCTAATCTTCCTATCGGATAAATGCGTTGATCTGTAGCATTTTTTGTGAGTTGCAAAACGGTTTTCCTGTTTTGCGGATCATCAGTTGTTGTGATATAATCTTTCGGTTTATTTAATAAAATATAAACGAGATTTTTTGTGATAAATAATTTTTTACCGTTGTAAAACACATCGTCTTTTTCATTTACTTTAAATGCCGGTTGGGTAATTACCTTTTTGTTTACAGAAACTTTTCCATCGGTAATTAACTGTACTGCATCTCTTCTTGAAGTAACACCGCAATGCGCAATAAATTTATTCAAAGGCATTTCTGCAAGAGTATAATTTTTCTTCGCCGGAGTTACAGTAAACGAACTTTTATCGGTGATTTCTGTTTTTTTCTGCGGATATTTTTGACGCTTGTTATTTTTATTTTCTGCTACAGGTTTCTTTTCAAAACCTCTTGTTCGCGCGGCGCGCCTTTCTTCAAAATGTTTTTCAATGTCAGCAGATCTTTGTTTCTTAGCCTTTTTCTTATCCTGCTTATGTTTTTCTTTAATTGCAGCGTTATTTTTTGGATTGATAAATTTCTGGAAAGGTTGTTGGCTCATTGGAAATGATTTACTGTTTTTTCAACAGGAATGAAAGGCAAAGATAATTTAAAAGAAAGAAGTTTTCTTTGGTGGATTGGAGAGATATAAAATTAATAATGATTAGAGATGTGGCCTAAAAAATTAGTTGCGCTAATTTTAATAAAATAAAGGTAATTTCCTGCCTTTATAATCATCATTTGTATACAATTATGATCACAGCTTTTGTTAATGGAACTATTTATACATCAAAACTAAAGGTTATTGGAAAATCGCTCCTGGTCGAAGGTGATAAAATAAAAGCGATTGTAGAAAATCAATTGATTCCAGCAAACGCAAATAAAATTGATTGCAAAAATGCGATTATCGCTCCGGGATTAATTGATCTTCAGATATATGGAGGAGGAGGCTACTTATTCTCAAACGCACCATCAGCAAAGGCTTTACAGGCAATGGCAGATGCATTGGTAAAAGCAGGAACCACCGGATTTTATGTTACACTTGCGACCAATTCGATGGAAATTTTTGATGAAGCCATAAAGATCGTGAAAGAAAATCCGGAGCCGGCCGTTTTGGGTTTGCATTTTGAAGGACCATATTTGAATCCTGTGAAACGTGGTGCGCACATTGTGAAATATATTAAAAAACCTGAGAAAATTGAAGTAGAAGAGTTATTAAAAGATGCTGAAGGAGTTTTAAAAATTATGACGCTTGCTCCTGAAATGTGTAATCCGGAAATTATCAAATTATTAAAAGATAGTGGCGTAGTTATTTCTGCAGGCCATAGCAATGCAACTTTTGCAGAAGCTGTTGCTGGTTATGAAAATGGAATTACGACTACAACACATTTGTTCAATGCGATGTCGCCGATACATCACCGCGATACGGGTTTGCCGGGCGCTGTTTATCTCTCTAAGGATGTTTACGCCAGCATAATTGCCGATGGAATTCATGTAGATTTTAATACTTTAAAAATCAGTAAAAAAATCATGCAGGAAAGATTATTTCTCATTACAGATGCAGTGGAAGAAAATAAGGAAGGCGCTTATGTTCATGTGAAAAAAGAAGATTGTTTTACATTACCTGATGGAACTTTATCCGGCTCAAAACTGACTCTTTTAAAAGCAGTTCAGAATTGTGTAGTACACGCAGAAATAGCTATGGATGAGGCTTTGCGCATGGCTTCAACTTATCCCGCTCAGGTAATGAATTTATCTGACAGAGGTAAAATAGAGCCTGGTTGTAAAGCAAATCTTACAATTTTTTCAGAAGATTTTCGGTTGGGATATACAGTATTGAATGGAGAGGTTTTTGATATTAAGAATTTAACGTAAAAAAACAGATTTTTTAAAAGCATAACGCTAATGAACAAACGCAATTTATATTATTTATATTAAAGCGCGTCCTTCTCCGAAGCAGCAGGGTTTGGAGGAGGCTTTTTGACCAGTAAACTAACAAATAACCATATTTTCACTCTCCTTTTGAAGAGGTGTTTTGAGTGAGGGTTAATAAAAAAATAACAACAACACGATGATTTTTATAAAACGGAAATCCTTAAGATCAATTTTGATTTTAATAATGATCGCCTGTATTTTTTCTTTTATAAAAAAAGAAAACGCTGAATGGATCAGGATCAATCAATTAGGATATACACCCCAAGGTTTAAAAATTGCAGTTTGGTGTAGTAAAGATGACAATAAAATAAGCACTTTTGACATCGTTGATTCTGTAACTAATAAAGTTGTTTTTACAGAGAAATCCGGTAGTCCTTATGGCGCTTATGGACCTTTTACAAATACGTATAGGCTTAATTTTTCTTCTTTTAAAACGCCAGGGATTTATTATTTAAAATCCGGAAACGCGGTTTCTCCGTTTTTCAAAATTGGTGAAAATGTTTATAAAGGCACCGCTGATTTTTGTTTGTTTTATTTGCGTCAGCAACGCAGTGGATTCAACCCTTTTTTGAAAGATTCGTGTCATACACATGATGGATACACGATGTATGGCACCATGCCCGACAGCACTTGCATTAATGTTGTTGGCGGCTGGCATGATGCTTCTGATTATTTGCAATACTCAACTACTTCTGCAAATGCAACTTATCATTTGTTGGCCGCTTACCGCGATTTTCCAAATGTTTTTAGTGACAAAAAGGAAGCGAATGGATTGGATGGTAAAAACGGAATTGCGGATGTTTTGGATGAAGCAAAGTGGGGATTGGATTGGCTTTTGAAAATGCATCCAAAACCAAACTGGATGTTTAACCAAATCGCTGATGATCGCGACCACGCTGGATTGCGGATGCCGGGAGAGGATGATTTTTACGGGAAAGATTTTGAACGTCCGGTTTATTTTATAAACGGATTGCCTCAGCAACGCGGAAAATTTATGAATCACACAACCGGTACCAGTTCTACGGCTGCAAAGTTTGCAAGTGCCTTTTCTTTAGGCGCGGTTTTATTTGATAAAAGAAATCCTGGATATGCAAAAAATTTAATTAATCATGCTTATTCTGCTATCAATTATGCATTGATAAAACCGGGCGTTACCCAGACTGTTTCTGTAAAATCACCTTACATTTATGCAGAAGACAACTGGACAGATGATATGGAATTAGGCTTTGCTGCATTAGCAAATTCGCAGCAGTATTTTAAAAATAGAGACATGAAGAATCTTCTGGATTCTTCCTATAAATATTCGCAGGAAGAAAAAATTACTCCCTGGTTTTATCGCGATACTGCCAATCATTATCAATATTATCCTTTTATAAATCTGGGCCATTACGAGCTGGCAAAACAATTAAAAGGAAGTGAAAAAGATTCCCTGATCAGTTATTATAAACAGGGAATTGAAGATGTTTGGAAGCGCGCTAAAGAAAATGCATTTTATCGTGGAATTCCGTTTATCTGGTGTAGTAATAATCTGACCACTTCATTTGCAATCCAATGTTTATGGTATCAGAAACTGAGTGGCGACAATACTTTCGACGAATTGGAGCAGGCAAGTATTGATTGGCTTTTTGGTTGCAATCCCTGGGGATCAAGTATGGTTTATGGATTGCCTTCCTGGGGCGATACGCCTGTTGATCCGCATTCTGCGTTTACGCATATTGGTAAATATCCAATCTACGGTGGAATGGTTGATGGGCCGGTATATACCAGTATTTATAGAGGGCTTTTGGGAATTAATTTATATAACGTTGACATGTATGCGCAATTCCAAAGTGATCTTGCTGTATATCATGATGATTATGGAGATTACAGCAGCAATGAGCCGACAATGGATGGGACTGCATCCTTGATTTATTTGCTTGCATCAAAAGAAAATGAATCGAAAAGTAATTCTTTAAAATCAAATGAAATTGTTTCGCATGGAGGAATTATACGCGGAGATACAACTGTAAAAAAAATTGCTTTGGTTTTTACCGGCGATGAATTTGGAGATGGAGGAATTGATATCTCAAAAGTTTTGAAACAAGAAAAGATTCATGGATCATTTTTTCTGACCGGAAATTTTTACAGGAATAAAAATTTCAAAATGATGCTTAAAGAATTAAAACAAAACGGTAATTATTTAGGCTCTCATTCTGATAAACATTTGCTGTATTGCGATTGGGAACAAAGAGATAGTTTGTTGGTAACGCATGAACAGTTTACAGAAGATTTGAAAAATGCATACAGAGAATTAAAGCAATGGGGAATTGATAAAAATCAGGCGCATTATTTTTTACCGCCTTATGAATGGTACAACGATTCTATTGCAAAATGGACGAATGAAATGGGATTGCAATTGATTGATTTTACTCCCGGATCGCGCAGCAATGCGGATTATACATATCCTGAAATGGGAAATAAATATCTGGGCAGTGATGTAATTGTAAATTCAGTTTTGACTTATGAAAAAAAATCTACCAATGGGTTAAATGGATATATTTTACTCACACATATAGGTACCGATCCACGACGGACTGATAAATTTTATAAACATTTACCAGCATTGATAATCGAATTGAAAGACCGCGGATATGAATTTGTTAGGATTGATGAAATGTTAAAATAATTTAATAAAAAAGGAGCGCGGGATCAAAAAATATTTTTCCTTACATGTTAATTATCTTTGAAAAATGCAGACGTTTCATTTATTAATAAGTGGAAAAGTACAAGGTGTTTTTTTCAGGGAAACGTCAAGAAGAGTTGCTGAAAAACTTAACGTAAAAGGATGGATAAAAAATACACCTGATGAAACAGTAGAAGTGATGATAACAGGTGAGGATAATAATGTAAGCGATTTTATTAAATGGTGCAGAACCGGCCCTGAAAGAGCAAAAGTGAAAGAAGTGATCGTTTCGCAACAACCGGATGCTTTTTTTGAAAAGTTTGAAGTAAGGAGAACAATTATGAATTAAATTTCGATCTCAGTTATACCTTTAATATTAAAAAAATGAATAAAAGAATTTCCACGTTAAAATTTACCACTGCATTTTTGCTGGCCTTTTTCTTCGTTTCATGTTCCGCACAAAAGTTTTATTTATTCGTCGGAACTTATACAAATACCGATAGTAAAGGCATTTATATTTATGATTTCGATTCACAAACAGGGCTTGCAACCTGGGTGAGCAATACAGATAGTGTAACAAATCCATCTTACCTTACCATTTCTGAAAATCAAAATTATGTGTATGCGGTAAATGAAACGAATGGTTTAAATCCGGGAAGAGTTACTGCGTATTCTTTTGATAAAAAAAAGGGCGCACTTCATTTTTTAAATACCACCGCTTCGGGAGGTGATGATCCTTGTTATATTTCAACAACATCGGATAACAAATGGGTTGCAGTGGCAAATTATACAAGTGGAACTGCAACCGTTTTTCCTATAAATAAAAATGGGACTGTCGCGCCTTACTCTCAAATAATCTACGATTCTGTTTATAGAAATTCCGGTGAATTTGCAACTCCTCATGTTCCTGAAACTGTGTTTTCTCCAGACGAGAAATTTTTATTAACGCCGGATTTAGGGTTGGACGAGATTGTCACTTATCAGTTTGATGGAGCTATTAAACAACCACTTATTTTATCGTCGGCCACAATTACAAAATCCGAAAAAGGTAGTGGTCCGCGTCATATTGTTTTTTCTCCGGATAAAAAATTCGTCTATCTTCTACATGAAATGGGAGGTACGGTAACGGTTTACAATTATGATGAAGGAAAATTATCACAGATCCAGAATATCCCGGCTTTTCCGGACGGATTTGTTGGTAAAAAGGATGGTGCTGAAATTTGTATTTCGCCTGATGGAAAATTTTTGTATGCGTCTACCCGCGGCGATTTGAACTCAATCGCCATTTTTTCGATTGATTCTAATTCAGGAAAATTAACGATAAAGGGTTCTCAATCTTCATTTGGAAAAGGGCCACGCAATTTTATTATTGATCCAACAGGAAATTATTTGCTCGTTGCAAACCAGGATTCCAGGAATATTGTTATTTTCAAAAGAGATAAAGAAACCGGTTTATTAATTAAGGCTGATAAAGAAATTGAAGTACCACGACCAGTTTGTTTACAAATGATTTCAAAATAAATCCCCGGAAATATTTTGTTTTAAATCATCTTCTGTGTTTGAAGATTCCTTTCTTCTTTGCGCAAAGACTTATCTAAAATAAAGGTTCCGAAAGGAATCAATGAAGCCAAAAAAGCAACCACTGTTTTTTTAAACTTCCATTCAAGATTTATCTTTACAGTAATCAATGCAAGAATGTAAAGCATAAAAAGTAAACCATGAATCCAGCCTACGTACCAAACAAATATTGGATTTCCAACAAGGTATTTTATTGGCATTGCAATAAATAAAAGCGTAATAAAAGAAATTCCTTCGGCAATTCCAGCCATTCTTAATCTTCCAATCGCGGTATTAGAAAAGTGTAAACTCATTATTAGGTCTTTATACATTTTAATCAAATTAAATACAGTTATTCAGTTCCTGCGAATATAAAACGTAGCGGATTAAAAATAAAAAGCCTCTTGTTTTTCGGGTTTGCCATTCAAAACCTGATTTCTGCCTTTTATACAGCAAATATGCATCTTCATGTACTATGTTTTGCATAGTACTATCTTTTAACCATATCTTTGTTATGTAATTAAAAATAAAACAATTAAAAACAAAAAAAATGAAATCAGTAATCAGCAACAAAACAGGAGAAGCTCTTGAACTTGCAAAACGCATTCTTTATTCCTTAAAAGTATTATCTATCGGTTTATTTATTCCTTTTTTATTTCTATTTGGAATAACCTATCCGCAACATGCTACGAAACCTGAAAATGGAATTCATACCAGTAATCCAAGCCCGGTGATCACAGATAATACAACTGTTGATCTTGGTAAAATTTTAACCGCTTCAAATGGTTAAACGTTTGGGCCTAAGCGTCCTTCGAACTTGAAAAGGGAAATTGTCGCTTGGGCCGTCAATGGATCAAATGTATTGTAGTAAACAAACAAATATTTCGATTTTCTATTTCTTTTAAAAGGCGTCAGGGGGATTCGTCGATTTGTCTAATAAAAATTCATTTACTTCGCATAAAAATTATAACAAAAGTGCTTATAATTCTTGCTGAAAAATATGAAAACCTATCCTGAGAGAGCTTCCATCATCAATGAAAGAATAAATGAGCTTTCAACCTATAGTGACG